>JAEPMM010000244.1 GCA_017643965.1 Marinobacter sp. | reverse complement strand
GCGGCGCACTTGGCAATTTCGTCATCGTATTGCTGGATCAGCTCGAAGGTCCATTCCGAGCTGGTGGAAATGGGCTCCCGGGTTGCGGGCTGATCGCTGTCCGGTGTGTTCGGACGATCGACGATATCAGTCATGCGGCTTTCCTCTCGAACAACTGGCGGAATACCGGATAAATCTCACCGGGGTCGGCAATTTGCTGCAAGGCGAAACTGTGGGGGAATCGCTCGTGGATTTTCTCGTACTCGTACCACAGCATCTGATGATCCTGGGGGGTGATTTCCACATAGGCAAAGTACTGCACAAGCGGCAGGATGTTGTCTTCCAGCAGCTTGCCGCACACCGGCGAGTCGTCGTTCCAGTTATCGTCATCGGACGCCTGCGCGGCGTAGATGTTCCACTCCGCCGGGGAGTAGCGGGCTCCGATGATCTTGTGCATCAGCTTCAGCGCGCTGGACACAATGGTGCCGCCGGTTTCCCGGGAGTAGAAGAACTCCTCCTCATCCACTTCCTTGGCGCTGGTGTGGTGGCGGATGAAGACCACGTCGATCTTCTTGTAGTTCTTCTTCAGGAACAGATACAGCAGGATGAAGAAACGTTTGGCGATGTCCTTGTGCATCTGGGTCATGGAACCGGACACGTCCATCAGGCAGAACATCACCGCGCTGGTGGCGGGCTTGGGCTGCTTCAGATGCTGGCGGTAGCGCAGGTCGATTTCGTCGATAAACGGGATGCGCTTCACATTGGCTTTCAGCCGCGTGATTTCCTCCTCCAGCACCTGAATCTGATCCTCGTGGCTGAACGCCGGGTCGAGATCGTCCGGGGCGGATTTCAGCGCCGCCAGTTGCGCTTCCAGCTCACGGATCTTCTTCTTGCGGGCACCGCCGAGGCCCAGCCGCCGGGCGTGGGCGCCCCGCAACGAGCGCACCACATCCAGCTTGGCCGGCACCCCCTGAGTGGAGAAGCCGGAGCGCACATACTTGAACGCTTCGGTGTCCTTGAGTTTCTTGCGGGCGAGGTTGGGCAGCTCCAGGTCGTCAAACAGGAACTCCAGGAACTCCTCCTGAGTGATCTGGAAGGCGAATTCGTCCATGCCCTCGCCGTCCGGACTGGCCTGGCCCTGGCCCTGCCCCTTGCCGCCGCCACCGGGCGGTTTCGGCAGGGTGTCACCGGCGATGAACTCCTTGTTGCCGGGGTGCACCACCTCCCGCATGCCGCCCTGGCCATGGTGGAAGATGGGCTCCTCGATGTCGCGGGACGGAATGCTGACCTTCTCGCCCCGTTCGATGTCGGTGATGGAGCGACGCTGCACCGCATCGGCCACCGCTTTCTTGATGTGATGTCGGTACCGGCGCAGGAACCGTTCCCGGTTCACCGCGCT
Organism: Marinobacter sp.; assembly: GCA_017643965.1. GTDB lineage: Bacteria > Pseudomonadota > Gammaproteobacteria > Pseudomonadales > Oleiphilaceae > Marinobacter. The sequence goes on along the minus strand of JAEPMM010000244.1, from coordinate 4,105 downwards.
CTTGTTTTTGCCGTTCAGCCGGCGGTCGACTATGTGGGTCATACCCATAGTGTTACTCCAGTTCAGTGAGCATTCACTGACTTAGTGAGACTTGCGGACGCGCAGATACCATTCGGCCAGAAGCCGTACCTGTTTCTCCGTGTAGCCTCGATCGACCATACGCTCGACGAACTGCTTGTGTTTTTTCTGATCTTCCTGGCTGGCCTTCGGATTGAAGGAAATCACCGGCAACAGGTCCTCAGTGTTGGAGAACATCTTCTTCTCGATCACACTGCGCAGCTTTTCATAGCTGAGCCAGGACGGGTTGCGGCCCTGATTGTTCGCCCGCGCCCGCAGCACGAAGTTGACCACCTCGTTGCGGAAATCCTTGGGATTGCTGATGCCGGCCGGCTTCTCGATTTTTTCCAGCTCGTCGTTGATGGACGAACGGTCGAGAATCTCGCCGGTTTCCGGATCCCGGTATTCCTGATCCTGAATCCAGAAGTCCGCATAGGTCACATAGCGGTCGAACAGGTTCTGGCCGTACTCGCTGTAACTCTCCAGATACGCGGTCTGGATCTCCTTGCCAATGAACTGTACGTAGTGGGGCGCCAGGAATTCCTTGATAAAGCGCAGATAGCGCTCCTGGGTCTCCGGTGGGAACTGTTCCTGTTCGATCTGCTTCTCGATCACATACAGCAGATGCACCGGGTTGGCGGCCACTTCCGCGGTATCGAAGTTGAACACCTTGGAAAGAATCTTGAAGGCGAAGCGGGTCGACAGACCGTCCATGCCCTCGTTGACCCCCGCGGCATCGCGGTACTCCTGGATGGACTTGGCTTTCGGGTCGGTATCCTTGATGTTCTGGCCGTCGTACACCCGCATCTTGGAGAACACGCTGGAGTTTTCCGGCTCCTTGATCCGTGACAGCACCGAGAACTGCGCCAGCATGTCCAGGGTATCCGGGGCGCAGGGCGCACCGAACAGGGAACTGTGCTTGAGCAGCTTTTTGTAGATTTCGATCTCTTCCGTCACCCGCACACAGTAGGGCACTTTGACGATGTAGACCCGGTCAAGAAACGCCTCGTTGTGCTTGTTGTTGCGGAACGTCTGCCATTCCGACTCGTTGGAGTGGGCGAGAATAATGCCGTCAAACGGCACCGAACCCATACCTTCGGTGGTGTTGTAGTTGCCTTCCTGGGTGGCGGTCAGCAACGGATGCAGCACCTTGATGGGGGCCTTGAACATCTCCACGAATTCCATCAGCCCCTGGTTGGCCTTACACAGACCACCACTGAAGCTGTAGGCATCCGGATCATCCTGGGAATAGTCCTCCAGCATGCGAATGTTGACCTTACCCACCAGCGCCGAAATATCCTGGTTGTTGTCATCACCGGGTTCGGTCTTGGACACTGCGACCTGATCCAGCACCGATGGATACTTCTTCACCACCCGGAACTGACTGATATCACCACCGTATTCGTGCAGGCGCTTGACCGCCCAGGGCGACATGATGGATTTCAGGTAGCGGGCGGGAATGCCGTACTCCTCCTCCAGAATTTTGGCGTCTTCAGCCGGATCAAACAGCCCCAGCGGCGACTCGTTCACCGGCGAGCCCTTGATGGCGTAGAAAGGCACTTTCTGAATCAGGAACTTGAGCTTTTCAGCCAGGGAGGACTTACCGCCCCCGACCGGGCCCAGCAAGTACAGAATCTGCTTCTTCTCTTCCAGACCCTGGGCGGCATGGCGATAGAAGGAAACGATATTTTCCACGGCGTCTTCCATGCCGTAGAACTCGGAGAATTCGGGGTAACGCTTGATAACTTTGTTAGAAAAAATGCGTGACAGCCGGGAGTCACGGGAAGTATCAACAACCTCTGGCTCGCCGATAGCCAGTAACATCCTCTCCGCGGCAGTGGCGTATGCCGTTGGGTCCTGTTTGCAGATCTCCAGGTATTCCTCAAGGGAGTATTCCTCCTCCTGAGTTGCTTCATACCGGTCTTTGAAGTGCTGCAGTATGCTCATAGATGGCCCCTCGCTCGCTCTCTTGTCTTGGTATAGACAGCTTTCAGTTCACGCAATTTCCCCGTTGCCGTTGGTTCCGCCAACCTCGGCGGTCTAGTTAGTTGTTGGGTGGAAGAAATGGATACTCCAGACCGACGTACGCTGAGCGCTTGATGTCGGTTTGGTTACTTTGAGCTTAGTTCACGCTCTGGGACTTGGACAGTGGGTTTGTGGTATCGGTTCATTAATTTGTGTTTCGGTTTTGTATGGCTTCTGGTTTGGGCCGGGTTTGGGTGGAGGGAGCGTGGGGGTGGTCCTTTTTTAAAAACTCCGCTTGAACTCGCTTCGCTCAGACAGGCGGTGTTTTGAAAAAAGGACCACCCCCACACTCCTGCGAACTCAAGCGGGTAGGCCAACTTAAAGACGAAAAGACAGGGGGTAGGAAATTCTGAAATCGGGAAGGGATTTGTCCAAAAAGCCAATATAAAACAGGGTGTTATTTGTCTTTTCCAGGTAACCGTAGTTAGTCAGACGAGGCGGATATGTGGGGTACCTTTTTTTAAAATGACCGCCTGTCTGAGCGCAGCGAGTTTAAGCGGCCATTTTCAAAAAAGGTACCCCTCGTAGCCGCCGATCCCCCCAACAACCCGGCTACTTTTTCAAAAGCCGAAACACACTCTCAGTAGCCCCAGCAAGCCCCTTCCGCTTGGTAAACGGATGATCTTTGGCGAGCGTGTTGGTCAGAATATGCTCAATCTCGAAGTCAGCAGAGTAAAGCTCATGAACCTCCGAGTCGCTGACGTTGAACGGTGGCCCCTTGATCTCGGTGTCGTAGTCGAGGGTGATCAGCAGAATGCGGGTGCCGTCGGGAATGACCGCGGTCAGGTGCTCCACATAACCCTTGCGCATGTGAGGCGGCAGGGCGATGAGGGCGGCGCGGTCGTAGACCAGGCGGATGTGCTTGAGGTCATCGGGCACCAGCTGGAAGAAGTCGCCGCACCAGATTTCCAGGTCGTCGTGCTTGAAGCGGGTGAAGGGCTCGCCGGGGCGAACCATGGCTTTCTCACCGGCTTCCTCGAAGAAATCCTTGCAGGCGATGTCACTGAGCTCCACGCCGATGATGGGATGGCCGCGGTCGTGCAGCCACCACATATCGTGGGCCTTGCCGCACAATGGCACCAGCACCGCCTCCTTGCCGCTACCGGTGAGTTCCGGCCAGTGGTCGTGGAGGTACTGGTTGATTGTGCCCTCGTGGAAGCCGATTTCCTTCTTTGCCCAGCGCTCGTGCCAGAATTCGTGTTCCATCGTCAGCCCATCCTTCTGTTGGCGGTTTGTGTCAGTCTACCCTAATCTGTCACGGTCTTGGTGAAGGAGAAACGAATGAAAGCGGTGTTCCTTGATACGGATACGCTCGGCAGTGATGTTGATCTGTCGCCCCTTGAAAAGGTGACCGGCGATCTGGTGAAACACGACAGAACGGCGCCGGATCAGGTGCTTGAGCGTATCCGCGGCTTCGATACGGTCATCGTCAACAAGGTGGTTCTCAAGGGCGAACATTTTCAGGCCTGCCCGGAGCTCAGGACCATTGCGGTGGTGGCGACCGGCCTCAACAACATTGACCAGGCGGCGGCGCGAGAGCACGGCATCCGGGTCATGAACGTGACCCACTATGGCCGCTCCACCGTGGCCCAGCACACCCTCGCGTTGATGCTGGCCCTGGCCACCCGGTTGCTGGACTACAACAAAAACGTACGGGCAGGGCGCTGGGCCAGCAGTTCCATGTTTTGCCTGATGGACCACCCGATCATGGAGCTGGAGGGCCGCACCCTGGGCATCATCGGCTACGGCGATCTGGGCCAGGGGGTTGCGGAGCGGGCCCGGGCGTTCGGCATGAATATTCTGGTGGGTGCCCGTCCGGGGCAGGAAGCGGGCGAGGTGGATGGTTATGCCCGTGTGCCTCTGGAGGAACTGCTACCGCAGGTGGACGTGCTGTCGCTGCACTGCCTGCTGACTGACGACACCCGCAATCTGATTGGTGCCAAAGAGCTGAGGTTGATGAAGCGGGACGCGCTGCTGATCAACACCTCCCGAGGTGGTCTGGTGGATGAACAGGCGCTGGCGC
>JAEPMM010000434.1 GCA_017643965.1 Marinobacter sp. | reverse complement strand
TATTGAATCCCGGTAATGGCGAAGCCGATCGGCGCCCAGACGTAAATCCACCAGATTTCGAACCCGAGTGCCGGCAGAATTCGGCCACGGCTGTGTAGCGTTTCCACGTAGCCAAAAGCGTGATAGCAGAGAAAAAACATGACCACCGAAGTGAACAAGGCAATAAATATCATCAGAACCTTGCGGCCTTTGGTCGGTATGGCGTCGTACACCGCTGACATGCGAATGTGTCGACCGTGCCGGGCTGCGTAGCCGATGCCGGCAAAGGTGATCAGGATAATAAGAATGCGGTTTATTTCCCCGGAAAAGAAAAGGCCTTCGCCGAAGACAAAGCGCGCGACCACATTGACGCAAGTATTAATCGCCATCAGGATCACGCCAGCCGCCAGCATTACGGCCTCTACCTTGCTGATGAAAACATCAATGGTTCCAAGGAACCCGGGCAAGCCGGACTCGTAGCTGCCGGTGTCGTCCTCTACCTCCGGGGATTTCTCGGACATGGGTTCTGCTCCAGAACACGCCGCCCTCGGCCGGAAGTCGGTCCCCGGCGGGGCAGGGGATTAAGGGGGTTCCCGCCGGCAAACCGGCGGGAACGTGCCGCACGGTTCAGTCGTTCTGAACTTCCTCAAGATCTTCCTTGAACTGAGCCAGCAGTTCCTCGCCACGCTCGCCGGTCATTTCAATGAATTTCTTCTCGACTTGTGGTGCGCGGGCCTTGAAAACCTCGATCTGTTCATCATCCAAACGGGTTACTGTTACCTCGTTACTGGCTTTTTGAATTTTCGCCAGGGCCTCGTCAGCAAGGCCGTCAATGTGAACAATAATTTCCTCGAACGCAAAGTCCGCAGCGTCCTGGACCAGCTTTTTGTCTGCATCAGACAGGCCTTCGTAGAAGTCCTGGTTTGCCATCATGGCGGTGGTAAACCAGCCATGGCTGGTGAATACCAGGTTCGGGGACACTTCGTACAAACCGCCGGACTCGATCCAGAATATCGGGTTTTCCTGACCCTGGATCATGTTGGTCTGCAGTGCACCGTACACTTCGCCCCAAGGCAAGGGGGTGGGGGTAGCACCGAAGGCGGCATAGGTCTCCGACAACAGCGGGTTGGTCATGACCCGGATCTTTTTGTTGTTGAAATCCTCGGGGCTGGTGACCGGCTCATCGACGGTGACGACCATTTCACCTTCCGGGTACATTTGCAGAAGCTCGAGACCCTTCTCGGCATAGAGTTCCGGGAAGTCTTCGTTGATCGCTTCACTCTCACGGAAGAATTTGATCACCGTATCCATGTCGGTCGGCATCAGATAGGGAATGAAAAAAATCTGTGCCTCCGGAATCAGCGAACCGGTGAAGCCCGGCGACTGATTGACGAAATTAAGAATGCCGGCCTGGGTCTGCTCCATGATGTCGTCAGACTCGCCGAGCTCCCCAAAACGGAAAATCTGCAGGGTGTGGTCGGAGTTTTCCTCAATGTACTCTTTGAATTTGTAGGCGAAGACATCCTGGACATCACCCTCGTATTCCTCGTGGGCATAGCGCCAGTTGGCGGCGTTTACCGAGTTCGCCGCGGTCAGGGCTGCGAAAGCGATCGCGGATACACCGGCCAGTTTTTTGAATTTACTCAAGCTGCTCATCGTGTTGTCTCCGTTTGATTTTTTCGCTGTAATTTATTGTTACATTATTAAAGACTGGCAAATCAAACCGAGTTTCGCAAGAAATTGGCCAATTTAGATTACTGGTAAGTCACACTTCAAAATGGTAACGGCGGGCCGCTTTATGGCGCGCTCTGGTGGTGCGGAACGTAGCGTTTTGGTGCGGGCCGGTCGCGTCGTTAATTGCTATCGCATTGGATAATGCGCACACAGTGGAGGATGGACTCATGGATACATTCTGGAATCGCGCCCGTTGGCTGATGGCTGTTGTCGGGCTGGCCCTGCTGGCTGGTTGCGTGTCCCAGCCGGTGCCCGGGGAAGAGGGCTTTGAGGCGGAAGTACCGCTGACCAACACTTACTGGCAGTTGCATGCGGTGGCGGGTGAACCGGTGGCCGACTCCGTCGCGGCCAGCGAAGCCCACCTGATCCTGCGGGACGATGGTGTGGTGAACGGCTTTGGTGGCTGCAACGCGTTCCGCGGCGAGTACGAAGTGATCAACAATCGCAACCTGGTCTTCAGCAGTATGGCGAGCACCCGCCGCGCCTGTCAGAACAAGGACAATCCGGAGCGGGCCCTGTTTGCCGCCATGGCCAGCACCGCTGGGGTTCAGATGGGTGCGCGCCGCTTGCATCTGCTGAACTCCGAGGGCGAGACGTTGGCGGAGTTCGTCGCTACACGCCAGCCCTGATCAGAAACTGGCGGAATTCCGCCACCACCCGCTCAAGGCTGTGCTGCAGGCGGTGGCCGTCGGCCAGCAGCAGAATGGGCAGTGCCTGTTGTTGTGCCAGGGCAATCACGGGAATCACCGGGACCACGTCGTCGTCCCAGCCGTGAATGATCTGTGCGTGGTCGGCAACAATCCGCGGGCTGGACTGGGGGTAATCGGGCAGAGCCAGTGCCGGCGCGAGCAAAAAGCAGCCGAGCACCGGTTGCTCGGCGCTGGTTTGCGCACACACCCAGCCGCCCATGCTGGAGCCGGCGAGAATGGTGCGCTGCGGAACGGCTCCAGCCTGCGCCATGGCGTGACGCATCTGTGCCAGCCGGGTTGCCGGATCCTTGCTGCTGCGATGGTCGACCGCCTCG
>JAEPMM010000165.1 GCA_017643965.1 Marinobacter sp. | reverse complement strand
GCTGCTGGCCACCAGCTGATTGACCTGATTGTCTTCCACCAGCAGGATGGTGAGAGCGGCTGCGCCCGCCGCCGCGTTGTCTTCGCGTTTGGCTGTGGGCTCCGGCTCGGCGAGCGGGGTTTCGTAGACCGGCAGTGGCAGCGTCACGGTGAAATGGGTGCCGCGCCCCACCTCTGAATCCACCAGAATCTGCCCGTGCATGCGTTCGATCAGTTGCCGGCAGAGCGTCAGACCGAGGCCGGTTCCGCCGTAGAGGCGGGTGGTGTCGGTGTCTGCCTGGGAGAACGGCGAGAATATCCGGTGCAGGCCTTCTTTGGACATGCCGATGCCGGTGTCGATCACGTCGATCTTGACGTTACCGCCAACCCGCGAAGCGCGAACTTTCACGCTGCCATCTTCGGTGAACTTGATGGCATTGCTGAGCAGGTTGTTGAGGATCTGGCGGGTTCGGGTGGGATCGCCAAGAAACATTTCAGGTAACTCGTGGTCGATGTCCGCCAGCAGCTCGATGTGTTTTCTGCGGGCTTGCTGGGCGTGGAGAACAGCACATTCCTCGATCAGGTTGCGGACGCTGAACGGGATGTTTTCCAGGCTCAGCTTGCCCGCTTCGACCTTGGAAATATCGAGGATATCGTTCAGCAGCCCCAACAGACTCTGCCCGGCGGTCAGCGCGATCTCAAGGCGGTTACGCTGTTCCGGATCAAGATCCCCTTCCAGCGCAAGCCCCAGCATACCCAGTACACCGTTCAGCGGCGTGCGGATTTCGTGGCTCATACTGGCCAGGAAATTGGCCCGTGAGCGCGCCCGCCGCACCGCATCCTCCTTGGCTTTCACCAGTGCCCGATTGCCCCGCTGCAGGGCTGCGTTCTTCTCGGAGATTTCGCGGGTGCGGTCATCCACCTCCCGCTCCAGTTGGGCCGAGTAGTTTTTCATCGCGCTTTCGGCGCGCCTCAGTTGGGCGAGGCTGGAGTCGATGGTTTGCAGATGCTGGTTGATAATCCCGACCATCGCACCGATTTCGTCTTCCTGGTGGTTCAGCGGAATAGGCAGGCGGACCTTCTCGGGGGTTTCCGCCTGCACCCGGCTCAGTGCATTGATGACGTTCATCATCGGGCGGGTGAGCACGAGGTAAAAAATGGCCAGCAGTGCGGCTGACAGGATCAGGCTCTTGAAGAAACCGCTGAGCAGGGTGTACCCGGCCCGCTGCATAAAAATCAGGCCATAGTGGAAGGTATCGATGGTTACCGTCAGTGTGCCCAGGGGCAGGTCCGCAAGCTGGCGCACCCGCAGCTCATCGCTGAAAGTCCGGTTTGCGCCGAACAGGGCATCGCTGATCCAGCGGTAGGGCGACACCGGGCTGCTCTGGCTGGCCGCGGCCATGGTGTGGCCGTCGTTGTCAATAATGCGGGCATCGATGGTTGCAGGGTGGCGCAACAGGCCATCAAGGAGCTCTTCAGCCAGGCGGACATCGATGTTGTAGGCAATCTGTGAGGCCGGGCTGTGACTGATCTCGATCAGCGCACGGATCTCTTCTTCCATGGATTCGCGGGCACTGAAAAAGTCCAGGGTAACCTGCACGATGTTCAGCATCAGGCCTAGCGCCATGGCCAGCAACACGGTGTCGCGGGTGAGGCGAAAAGAGAGGCGTTTACGGAATAGCCTGGTCACCAGTATGCACAATCCCTGTCTGGAGGCGGTTCAGTCGCGAGCGGTCAGAATCCGGTCAATCATCGTAATCGGCTTTTTTCTTCCACTCGTCGTCATGGAGAAAGGTATCCCAATCCCGGTCGAGTTTGGATTGGCCCTCGTGACCTTCAGCGGCTTTCTGATCGTCGGTGCTCATGGCCTCCAGCTCCTTGATCCGGGTGCGGAAGCTCTTGACGGCTTTCATCGCAAGCGGGTTATCCCGGGATTTGCCCATTTCGGTGCTGGCCAGGTGATAGGCATGAATTGCTTTACGAATCTGGTTCTGCCGCACGTAGTCGCGGGCCTGAAAGACGTGGAGGTCGGCGTGGGTTTTATGCACCAGAAACAGCACGTACTTCAGGTTCTTCTTGGCGGTGGCGTTATCGATTTTTCCGGCCTTGTGCAGGCCTTCTATCATTTTAAAAAGACTTTGCAGCAACTCTTTGACATAGTTGGATTTCTCCGGGGAGTCGATTTTCACCGGTGAGCGACTGTCGTTATTCTCCAGAACCTGTTTTCTGAGTTGCTGGGCGGCACCCAGCCATTCGTTGACCGGCAGCGCGGATTTCAGCGCCAGCAACTCGTTACAGGCCTCCTCCATGCGCTTGATCAGCAGCAGCTTCAGGTCCGGAGTGAGGTACTGGCCGGGGATCTCGTTGAGCAGGCGGTTGGCGCGCTTGTACTGGTCTTCCTGGGAAGCGGTTCGCCGCGCCCGTTCAATTTTCGACCGTTCCCGCATCTGGATCGCCACAATGATAATAATCGAAGCAGCGACAAGGGCAGCGAGTATCAGGACGATCGTAGTGGTATCCATAGGATTGGTAACGACTCCGCATCAGTTCGGGTGACGGCGTATCCGGTCTCACGAATTCCGGTTTCTCCGCAAGTAACCGAAAGATTAGCAGAAAATCCGGGATGAATCCGTTTTCAAATGTGAAAGATTCACGCGTTTTATTGATTTCGTGAATTGGCGCGATCATGTACATTATTGCAGTGAATGCTGGGGCTTGGCCCCGGTGAAATGGCGTGTTCTGGAGCGGTGTAATGGATATCTCCCGGGTGGATCTCAATCTTCTGGTGTACCTGGACGTGCTGCTCCGGGAGCGCAATGTCACCAAGGCAGCGAATCATCTGGGTATTACCCAGCCGGCCATGAGCAATGGCCTGCGGCGGCTGAGGGATCTGTTCGGCGACCCGCTGCTGGTGCGCACCAGCGAGGGTATGTCGGCCACCGAACGTGCGCGGGAGTTGCAGCCGCTGGTGCGGGGCATACTGGCGGATATCGAGCAGGCAGTGCAGGAGAAAACGCCGTTTTCGGCGATGGAAAGCCAGCGGGTGTTCCGCATCATGGCCAGTGACTACGCCGAATCCTGCCTGATGCCCCGGGTGCTCCGGCGGATTCGTCAGGAAGCGCCCCACGTCACCCTTGATGTTCTGACCCCCAGCGACGTCAGCTTTCTGGATGTGGAGCAGGGGCGTCTGGATATGGCGATCAACCGCTTTGACAAGATTCCCCAGTCGTTTCACCAGAAAACCCTGTGGACCGAGTACTTCGCCTGCCTGATGAATGCCCGCAATCCGATTCTCAGGGAGCCGTTTACGCTGGACACCTACCTGGATGCCAGCCATATCTGGGTGAGCAAGACCGGTTTTGGTGTTGGCGTCGGGGTCAATCCGAAAGACGTGCAACGGTTGGGCTGGGTTGATGAAGCCTTGTCGCTGATCGGGCGGAAGCGTCAGATTTCGGTGTTTACCCGGCATTACCAGGTGGCGATGCTGCTGGCCGAACAGCACGACCTGATTGCCACGCTGCCATCCCGGGCGGCGTGGCTCCAGAAAGACAACGCCAATCTGGTGGTCAAGGTGCCGCCCTTTGATATCCCGCCGTTCGAGCTCAAGATGGCCTGGAGCCCGTTGCTGCAGCACAACGCCGATCACCAATGGCTGCGAAAACTGATTGCCGAAGTAGCGGAGGAGGTCGATGCGGAGTTTGCACCGTTCGGTGCGCAATTCGAGTCTGCCGACATTCCGGGGCCGCACCGCTCAGAGCGGTAGATCCCTGAGCTCCAGCGAGCGGCGCCCGGCCTCCCACATGCGCACGAAGGTTTCCCCGAGCAGCTTGACCCGGCCACCGTTGGCGAAACTGGCAAAGCCCTCCGGTTTGTAGAAGTCGTGGCGATACAGCACGCCCTCGCGGTCCACAAGCACGAAGGGCTGGTCGGTGACCGGATAGTCGGGATTCACCAGGCGCAGCTCGATCCGGCTCGGCAGTCGTCTCATCAGCTCTACAATCTGATGACGGCGCTTGATCAGCGGCTTGTCGTCATGGATCAGCAGGCGGATTTCACTCAGCCGGTGGCGACGGGCCAGGGCTGACAGCAGTTCCCGGAACTGGTGGCGATCGTAGATGTCGTGATCCAGCAGCCGGTCATACAGCCAGAGCCGCTGGCATGCCTGGCCGGCCAGGGAGTCCAGCAGGTTCACCATGTGGTGTTCCGCGGAAAACAGCCAGGAGGGCCGGTCCTCCCCCAGCAACAGCGGGCAGGCACGTTCACCGGACTCGGAGGCGATCAGCCCCGGTGCCAGGCAACGCATGTCCACGTGGGGGATGCCGGCGTCGTCGTACAGGTCCGAACACACATGAAAGCCGGCGCGCTGATAGAAGCCGATCGCGTGTTGCTGGGCGGAGAGCCGCAGCTCATTGAACTGCTCCCCGGCGTCCCCGACCATATGGTGAAGCAGAGCATCACCGACGCCTTTACCCCGCCATGGGGGCAGCACGGCCATACGGCCGATGTGCGCGGTCTCGTCCAGTGTGGAGAACAGGCGCGCCACCGCGACCGGCTCGTTGTCTGTGGTCACCGCCAGGTAGTGATCTGCGATTTCATCGGTGGCATCCCATTCCAGGTGCGGCGGCACACGCTGCTCTTCAACGAATACTCGCTGCCGTATATCGCGAATGTGCCCCGGCGCCAGTTGCCAGCTGTATTTGCGTATACGTATCGGTGTCATTCGAAATACACAGACCCCTGGTTGTAGAGGTGGCTGAGCAGGCCACCGATGGCAGCATCCTCCACCAGCGTGGCCAGTTGGCTCATGTCGATGCGGGCGCCGGCGCAGAGCAGCGGCGCGAGCGGCCTGGCATCGCCTTTCAGCAGGTACTGCTCGCCGTCCACAAACAGGGCGATGTCCTCGCCGAGGTCGTGGCAGGCAAACCGTGAGCCCTCGTTCCAGCGTAGCTGGGCTCCGTCATGGACCTGTTCGCACAGAACCTCCGGCGCGATGGGTTCGTCCGGAGGCACCACAATATCCATGTTCTTCGGCGCTGTGGTGTATTGCCCGAACCACAGTGAGAGTTGGCGCCGGTCGTTGAGCTTGTGGTGGATAATGTCGGCAACGCGGTCGATCACCTCCGGCGCAATGGTTCCGGGGTTGTCCTGAACCTGGAGGTCAGGATCGGTCAGATGATCGGCCGCATCGGACTGAGCGCAGAGGAAGTCGGTGAAACCGGTGAGAATATCGTCGACCGTGGGGGCGCGAAACCCGACCGAGAGGGTGATGCAATCGTCTTCCGCCACGCCATGATGGCCGATGCCGGGGGGCAGATAGAGCATGTCACCAGGGGCCAGGGTCACCGTTTCCTCGCCGGTCCAGCTGCTGAGAATGCGCAGGGGCGTGCCGTCTACCCGGGGGGAGGTGTGGTCACAATGGCCACCAAAGGTCCAGCGACGGTGTCCCTGAGCCTGCAACAGAAAGACGTCATACTGGTCGAAATGAGGGCCTACACTGCCGCCTTTGGGGGCGTAGCTGGCCATGATGTCGTCCAGGCGCCAGTTGGGCACGAAACGGAAGTGCTCCAGCAGGTCCGCGATGTCAGGGACCCAGTGATCGAGTCCCTGGACCAGCAACGTCCAGTCGTGCTGCGGCAGACTGCTGAAGCGCTCCGGGCTGAACGGGCCGTTGTGAAGTTGCCAGTGCTTGCCATCGTCGTTCTCGATCACCAGGCGTGATTCCACACTCTCCTCGCAGGCGAGTCCCGCCAGTTCATCGGCAGACACCGGGCATTGAAAATCCGGAAACGCCTGGCGGATGACCAGCGGTTTTTTCTGCCAGTACTGTTTCAGGAATTCTGCTGCTGAGATTCCGCCGAGCATGTCCATAACGCGTGTCCCGTTATCAGATGTTTTGCGCCTGATCGACGGCGTTGCCGATGTAGGAGCCGGGGGTCAGAGCCATCAGTTCGGCTTTGGCGGCCTCGGGGATGTCCAGAGACTCCACAAAATTCTGGATCACTTCCGGCGTCATTGCCTTGCCGCGGGTCAACGCCTTGAGTTTTTCGTAGGGCTTCTCGATGTTGTACCGACGCATAACGGTCTGGATCGGTTCTGCCAGAACCTCCCAGGCGTGGTCGAGGTCGTCGTTCAGCCGCGCCGGATTGATTTCCAGTTTGCCGAGGCCTTTCAGGGTGGCTTCATAGGCTATCAGGCTGTGGGCGAAACCCACGCCCAGGTTGCGCAGCACGGTGGAGTCGGTCAGGTCACGCTGCCAGCGGGAGATAGGGAGCTTGGCCGACAGGTGGCTGAACAGCGCATTGGCGATGCCCAGGTTGCCCTCCGAATTCTCGAAATCGATCGGATTCACTTTGTGGGGCATGGTGGAGGAACCCACTTCGCCTTCCACCGTTTTCTGCTTGAAGTAACCCAGGGAGATGTAGCCCCAGACGTCCCGGTCCAGATCGATCAGGATGGTGTTGAAGCGGGCGATGGCGTCATACAGCTCAGCGATGTAATCGTGGGGCTCGATCTGGGTGGTGTAGGGGTTCCAGTCCAGCCCCAGGCTCTCAATGAAGTCTTTGGCGTTCTGCGCCCAGTTGATGGTCGGGTAGGCCGACAGGTGTGCGTTGTAGTTGCCGACCGCCCCGTTGATTTTACCCAGCAGTTCAGTGGCACGAATCTGCTTGAGCTGGCGCCGCAACCGGTGAACAACGTTGGCGAGCTCTTTGCCCACGGTGGACGGTGAGGCGGTCTGGCCGTGGGTGCGCGACAGCATCGGCTGCTCGGCGTGGTCATGCGCCAGCTGTGCCAGTTTGTCCACGACCCGGTCCATGGCCGGCAGCAGGCCGTGGTCCAGACCCTCCCGCAGCATCAGTGCGTGGGACAGGTTGTTGATGTCCTCGGAGGTGCAGGCAAAGTGGACGAATTCCGTCACCGCATGCAGTTCCGCCACGTCCGCTATTTTTTCCTTGATGAAATACTCCACCGCTTTGACGTCGTGATTGGTGGTGCGCTCGATGTCCTTGATGCGTTCCGCATCGATGAGGCTGAAGTCGCTGACCATGCGATCGAGAAACGCGGTCGCTTCCGGAGAAAACGCAGGCACTTCGATGATTTCGGGGTGTGCGGCCAGCTTCTGCAGCCAGCGGATCTCGACGGTCACCCGGTTCCGGATAAGGCCATATTCACTGAAAATGTCACGGAAAACGCTCACTTTACTGCCATAGCGTCCGTCGACCGGGGAAATGGCGGTCAGGGCGG
>JAEPMM010000049.1 GCA_017643965.1 Marinobacter sp. | reverse complement strand
AGATAATGTTCATGCCGTGCATGGGGGCCTGGTTCAGGTCCAGCACGTTCAGTCGGGTGAAGCACACCCGCTCGCGGATGCCCTCAACCATTTCCACGGAGTTCCGCTCCGCCGGCCGGAAATACCTGGCCTTGAGATCGTCGTTCATGCCCGCCAGTTTGCGGGCGTTGAACAGGCCCTTCTGGGCTTTCTCAATCGCCGGTTTGCTGATGTCCGAGCCGGTCACGCCAAACAGCGGCGGAAGCTCCAGCTGGGTCATGCACTCGTTGAGCACCATCGCCAGCGTGTAGGGCTCTTCTCCGGTGGAGCAGCCCACGCTCCAGGCTTCCAGTGGTCGCCATTTCAGCTGTTCTCGTGGCCGGGTCAGGACAAAGTCCGAGACGAACCGGAAGGCATCGGGATCCCGGAAGAACCGGGTTTCCTGAACGGTCAGGCGGTCAACCAGGGTTGCCCACTCGACAATGGCATCGGGGCCGGAGACGATTTTCTCGTAATAGGCCTGATAACTGCTGCAGCCGATTTCGCGCATGCGGATCCCGAGATTGGTCTCGAGAAACGAGCGGCGACCGGAGGAAAGTGTAATCCCGGTTCGGTGCTCCAGCAGCGTTTGCCACTGACTGAACTGCGCCTCATCCATGTCTGGAAGTCGGCGCAGGGACCAGATGCCCTCGGCAGTTGACAGGTCGTTGCGTGTTTCAGCCATAAACCGTCAGTCGCCTCGGCAGTGCGATCAGCCCACCACCGGGACGTCGCTGTCTTCCTCTTCGTACTGTTCCGACCCTTCTTCCTCGGGCAGGGTGAAGCCGGCAACGGAGGACCGCAGCTCGGACGCCATTTCTGCCAGGTTCCCGATGGACTTCGCGGTCGCGTTGGTACCGGAGGAGGTCTGGGAGGTGATTTCCTGGATGACGTTCATGGTGTTGGAGATGTGCGCTGCCGAAGACGACTGCTGACGTGCAGCGTTGGAGATGTTCTGGATCAGTTCCGCCAGCGACATGGATACGTTCTCGATTTCCTCGAGGGCGATACCCGCGTCCTGGGCCAGACGGGCACCACGGACCACCTCGGCGGTGGTGTGTTCCATGGAGATAACCGCTTCGTTGGTGTCGGACTGGATCGTCTTAACCAGGGCTTCGATCTGCTTGGTGGCGGCAGAGGAACGTTCCGCCAGGCGCTGTACTTCGTCCGCAACAACCGCGAAGCCCCGACCCGCGTCACCGGCCATGGAGGCCTGGATCGCGGCGTTCAGGGACAGGATGTTGGTCTGGTCGGCGATGTCGTTGATCAGCGATACGATGTCACCGATTTCCTGGGAAGATTCACCCAGACGCTTGATCCGTTTGGAAGTTTCCTGGATCTGCTCACGGATGTTGTCCATGCCGCGGATGGTGTTCTGTACCACTTCCGCGCCTTTCTTCGCGATCGCAACCGACCGCTCCGCAACCGCGGAGGATTCCGCCGCGTTGGAAGATACCTGGTCGATGGACACCGCCATCTCGTTCACCGCGGCCGAGGCGCCGGCAATTTCCTGGGCCTGGTGCTCGGAAGCATCCGCCAGGTGCATGGCCGTGGCCTGGGTTTCCTGGGCCGCTGACGCTACCCGTACCGCGGTGCCACGAATCGCCTGTACCAGGCCGCGCATCTGGTCGATCGCGTAGTTGATGGAGTCGGCGATGGCACCGGTGAAGTCCTCGGTTACCGTGGCCTCGGTGGTCAGGTCACCATCGGCCAGGTCGGCCAGTTCGTCCAGCAGTCGCAGGATCGCGTTCTGGTTCTGCTCGTTCTGTTCCTGGGTGGTTGCCAGACGCTCCTGGGCTTCGCGGTAGAGCACCACACCGATCAGGACAACGATACCGACCATGGCGGCCAGCAGGATGAACGCCAGTGTCGGGCTGATCAGGCGGGAGCCGGCCTGCCCGGTGAACTGGTTGGCCAGAACCGAGATGTCGTCCAGCAGGATCTGGGAGTTCTGGAAGATGTCAGAGGCCGCGGTACGCACCTTGAAGAGGTCGGGAGAAGCTTCAAGGATGGCGTCAACGTTCTGGGACACGAACTCGAACAGTTCGCCGACCGCTTCCAGGCCGTAGATGGCGTCTTCGTCGTCTACGCGGGAGATGCCCATGGCCGGGTTGCCTTCCACCTGGCCCTGCAGTACGCGGCCAAACAGGCTGGCGTCACGGCCAAAGCGGTCGGCGGCGATAACCGCGTCTTCGTCACCGGAGAGAACGTTGTTGACCGAACGTACAATCCGTTCCGCGAGCAGTGACTGGCGCTGGGCCAGTGCCACCTGTTCGGCCGGCGCGTTGTTGTCCAGCAGGATCTGTACGATGTCGTCGTATTCCACCTGCAGCTGCGGAATGGTTTCGTTCAGGGTGCGTGCCACTTCGTGCAGGCCGAGAACCGCATCGCGGGTGGAGAGGATGCTGTCGGCGTTGTCACGAACCACGTCCCAGTTCGTTTGCACGCTGCTCTCGCGGGCAATCTCGCTGGGGGGCAGGCCGGTTTCCGGGTTGCCATCAACCACGAAAGACCACAGTTGCTGGAACTCGTCACGGGAACGACGCAACTGATCGAACGCGGAGGCAGTGCCACCGGCGGCTTCGGTCGCGTTCTTGGCGATCTCCTGTGACAGTACCCGCAGCTCGGAGGCGTGGGCGATGTATTCCTGATCGTTCTGGCTGTCCTTGTTGATTATGAACAGAACCACAACAATCAGGACGGTGAGTGCAATCAGTGCGGCAATCAGGCCGGCAACGAGTTTGTTGCCCCCCTGTCCCATACTGAATCTTCCGGCTGTGTTTTTCATTTTCTGGCTCCCGCCCTTTTCATTATCTTGGCAAGTTTGCTTCTGCGGGCTTGGGCAGCAGGGATGATGCTCCTGCCATTGTCACCATCCTTACCACTGCGCAACGTCCAGAAACCGCTCGTCATCCACCAGGTCGGCGGCGGAGAACACTTTCCAGACTTCTTCGTTTCGTTCATAACCGCCATTCACAAACGGCTGAACGCTGCCGGGAACCCCTTCGGGCGAAGCCACGAAGTTGTCCCTGGCGAAATACTGCATACCGGACACGCTGTCGACCACCAGTCCGCTGAACACGTCACCCTGTTCCACCACCAGCACCCGGCGTTCCCGCAGGCTGCGCGAGGATCGGGGGATGTCAAAGAAACCGGCAAGATCAACAAGAGGAAGGAGGCGGCCACGAACGTTGGCGGCGCCCATCATGAACGGCTGAACCCCCGGAATGTGCGTAAACCGGGGAACATGGAGAATTTCAGTGACCTCGCCCATGGGCGCGACGTAGCGCTCCCCTGCCAGCACAAAGCCGATGCCGTTCCACAGTTCGACGGCTTCCTGTTGTTCCGGCAGACCGGCCGCCATGGACCGGCTGCGCTGGGCGATATCCGTCAGAACGGCAAAAGGGGCGGCCTGGGCGGACATGCTTACTCCACGGTTAGGGATCAGGCAATCAGACTGTTAATGGTCTTGATCAGATCATCTTCATTGACAGGCTTGACCAGGTAGCCCTTGGCGCCCTGACGGGTACCCCAGACGCGGTCAGTTTCCTGATCCTTGGTGGTGACAATAACCACCGGAATAGAGGCAGTTTCCGGAGCGCGGGTGAGCTGCCGGGTGGCCTGAAAACCGTTCAGGCCAGGCATGACCACGTCCATCAGAACCAGATCCGGGGTTTCAGCGCGCGCTTTGGCCACGCCGTCAGCACCGTTATCAGCAGTCATTACTTCATGCTGGTGCTTTTCCAGAATGGTTGAGATTTTTTTAACCTCGGTGGGGGAGTCATCAACAATCAGAATGCGGGCCATGATTTCCTCAGAGTTTCTTTACTTCGGCAGATTTACTGTTCCGCCTGCGGTACATACTGGCGGATGGTGTTGAGTAGCTCGTCCTTGCTGAACGGTTTGGTCAGGTACTGGTCAGAGCCGACAATGCGGCCCTTTGCCTTGTCGAACAGACCGTCCTTGCTGGAGAGCATGATGACCGGCGTCTTTTTGAAAGAGGAATTGTTTTTGATCAGGGCGCAGGTCTGATAACCGTCCAGGCGGGGCATCATGATATCGACAAATATGATATCCGGCTGGGAATCGGCGATTTTCGCCAGAGCGTCAAAGCCGTCAGTTGCGGTGATGACCTCACAGCCGACCTTTTTCAGAAGGGTTTCTGCGGTGCGACGAATGGTCTTGCTGTCGTCGATCACCATAATCTTCAGATTCTCGAAGTTGTCATCCATTGTCCAACTGCCTTGCGCTCTGCGACTGTCATTATTTTGAACAGGGTTTTTAACACAAACCTTAAGGTTCTTCTATAAATCCCGCTTATTTATAGAGGATCGATCGCCGGATAAAAAGCACAACTTTGTGACTAAATGTACTTCTGCCCGCAACGTCACGTAATACACAGCGGATTTCTCCGGATGCATTCAAAGCTCGGGTACAATACCATCTGTGTTCACAGCATAGCACTTATTCTATCCTTCGCTCTGCTGACCGGTTCGTGTTTTTAAACCCTGGAGCTCAAGAGGCATTATGACAGTCCGACTCGGGATCGTGATGGACCCCATCGAGAAGATCCACTTCAAGAAAGACAGCTCTCTGGCCATGTTGCTCGCCGCCCAGAAACGCGGCTGGGAAATCGAGTACATGGAGCTGCCGGACATGTACCTCAAAGGCGGGCAGGCGAGGGCGTCCACCCGTGACCTGACGGTACACATGGATCCCGAGAACTGGTATGCCTTCGGCGCTTCGCAGGACCGGGCGCTGGGTGACCTGGACGTGATCCTGATGCGCCAGGATCCGCCGGTGGATCGCGAATTCCTGATGGCCACCTACATCCTCGAGGCTGCCGAGCAGCAGGGTGCGCTGGTGGTGAATCCTGCGGCCACCCTGCGGGACTGCAACGAAAAGCTGTTTGCCGCCCAGTTTGAAGACCTGACGCCGCCGCTGATCGTCACCCGCTCGTCGGCCCGGTTCCGGGAGTTCTACGCCGAACACAAAGACATCATCATGAAGCCGGTGGACGGCATGGGCGGCCGCTCGATTTTCCGCATCAAGGAAAACGACGCCAATCTGGGGGTCATTATCGAAACCCTGACCCAGCACGGCGCCCACCAGGCCATGGCGCAGAAATTCATCCCGGAGATCAGCGACGGCGACAAGCGCATCCTGCTGATCGATGGTGAGCCGGTGCCCTACGCCCTCGCACGTATTCCCTCCCATGGCGAGAACCGCGGCAACCTCGCTGCCGGCGGTCGTGGCGAAGGCCGTGAGCTGACCGCGCGGGACCGCGAGATCTGTGAGCGTGTGGCGCCGGTGATCAAACAGAAGGGGCTGATGTTCGTCGGGCTGGATGTGATCGGTGATTACCTCACCGAGATCAACGTCACCAGCCCCACCTGCATTCGCGAGCTGGATTCCGCCTTCGGCATCGACATTGCCGATCAGCTGATGGGCGCCATTGAGGGACGGTTGAAGTAGCAATGGCAGGACAGGTAAGCGATTTCGACCGGTTTTCCTTCACGCTGTTCATGGCGCTGGCGGTTCATGCGGTGGTGGTTCTGGGGATAACCTTTGCGCCGGAGTCGCCGCGCTCGTCGGCGCAGACCATGGAAATCACCCTGTCCCAGTTTGACGACGAAACCGATCCCGACGAAGCGGATTTCCTTGCCCAGACCAGCCAGCAGGGCAGTGGCACCGAGGAGGATGCGCGGGAGATGACCTCGCCCCAGCCCACCGACGTGAGCCAGCCCGAGATTGCCGAGGTGCAGCCGGAGCCACCGGCACAGACCGAACCGGTTACCCGGCAGGAGCAGGCCGTGGTGCAGACACAGGCCGCCAGCCGGCGTCAGGTCAGCCAGCCGGACGAAACCGAGGAAGCCACCGAAGAGCCCTTGCCGGTGCGCGAGAAAAAGAGTCTGATGGAGCGTAGTCTGGAGATTGCCAGCCTGGAGGCGCGCCTGGATGCCCAGCGCCAGGCCTACGCGAAGAAGCCCCGGGTGATGCGGGTGACCGCTGCCTCCACCCTGCGCTCCAGCAATGCCTGGTACGTGCAGAACTGGATCAGCAAGGTGACCCGCGTGGGCAATATCAATTACCCCACGGAAGCCCGGCGGGCAGGCATTTACGGTACGCTGCGAATGCTGGTTTCCCTGAAGAAGGATGGCACAATCAAGGAACTGGCCATCCTGCAGTCGTCCGGAAGCACCGTGCTGGACGATGCCGCCATCCGCATCGTCCGCATGGCTGCACCCTTTGCACCATTCCCGGACGACATGCGGGAGGAAGTGGATGAGCTGGAAATCATTCGAACCTGGTCTTTCCAGCGGCGGGGGCTGACATCCGGATGACGGCATCGAAACACTCTCCCAACAGTCTGCGGCACCACTTTCTGGTGGCGTCGCCCTATCTTGAAGACCCTCGCTTTCATGGCGCGGTGATCTACCTGTGCGAACATTCCGACGACGGCGCGCTGGGGCTGATGATCAACCAGCCGCTGGACATTCACCTGGGAGAGATACTCGAACAGCTGGACATGGACGGCGGCGAGCTCGACTTGCCGGTGTTCAGTGGTGGCCCGGTGCAGCCCGAGCGCGGCTTCGTACTGCACGGTCCGGGTACCACCTGGCACAACACCGCGCGGGTCACCGACGACGTCATGCTGACCACGTCCCGCGACATTCTGGAAGGCATCGGCGGTGGCGAGGGTCCGGAAGAATTTCTGGTGGCCCTGGGGTACTCCGGCTGGGGCGAAGGCCAGTTGGAGGACGAGCTGGGCAGCAATGCCTGGCTGACCTGCCCGGCCACCACCGATCTGCTGTTCCGCACGCCGTGGGAAGAGCGCTACAACGCGGTGTTGAAGTTGATCGGTATTGATCTGAACCAGCTCAGCGAGTCCATCGGCCATGCCTGAGGCGGGTAACCGGCGGGTGATGGCGTTCGATTTCGGCACCCGCCGCATCGGCGTGGCCACCGGCCAGCAATTGCTCGGCACCGGTCAGCCCCAGGCCATGATACCTGCCCGCGATGGCATCCCCGACTGGGAGGTGATCGGCCAGTTGCTGGCGGAATGGCAGCCGGATCTGGTGGTGGTTGGCCTGCCTCTGAATATGGATGACAGTGAAAATGACATGTGCGCCCGCGCCCGCAAATTCGGCAAACGGCTGCACGGCCGTTTCCACGTGCCGGTGGAAATGGTTGACGAGCGCCTGACCAGTTTTGAAGCCAAGGGCGAGGTGATGGCCAGTGGTGGCAGCCGCGACTTCGGTCGCCACGGCGTGGATGATCGCGCCGCCGTACTGATTCTGGAAACCTGGTTTCGCCAACAGTGAGGAAATAGATGACCGCATTGCTCGATATGAACCGGCTGTTGGATGAGCTTGAAGCCGGCCTGCGTGAGATTATGGCCGCACGTGGTGTGGAGTCGCCGGCGCTGATCGGTATCCGCACCGGCGGTGTCTGGCTGGCGGATGTCATGCGCAAACGCCTGGGCCTGGAAGAGCCCTACGGTGAACTGGATATCTCCTTTTATCGCGACGATTTCAGCCGCATCGGGCTGAACCCGAAAGTGATGCCCTCCAGCCTGCCGTTCAGCACCGAGGACCGCGACATCATCCTGATCGACGATGTCATCATGAGCGGGCGCACCATTCGCGCAGCCATGAACGAGATCTTCGATTACGGCCGGCCCGCCAGTATCATTCTCGCCACCCTGGTGGATTTGGGGGCACGGGAGCTGCCGATCCAGCCGGATGTCACCGGCAAGGTGCTGACACTGGAGAGCCATCAGCGGGTGAAACTCCGCGGCCCCGAGCCGCTCCACATCGAATTGCAGGAAACCGGGCAGTAACCACCGCGAAACGACCACGCGCACAGGCGAACAGGCGACCCATGACTGTAGAACAAGCACCCAACCGATCCCTGCAGCTGACCGCGGACGGCCAGCTGCGTCATTTCCTCACCCTCGACGGGCTTGACCGCGCCCTGCTGACGGACATCCTCGACACCGCCGACTCGTTCATCGAGGTGGGCGAGCGCAGCATCAAGAAAGTGCCTCTGTTGCGGGGCCGCACGGTGGTGAACCTGTTTTTCGAATCCAGTACCCGCACCCGCAGCACTTTCGAGCTGGCGGCCAAGCGGCTGTCGGCCGACGTGCTGAATCTGGACATCAACACTTCGGCCACCTCCAAGGGCGAGTCTCTCTCAGACACCCTGCTCAACCTCGAAGCCATGGCCAGTGACATGTTCGTGGTGCGGCATTCCCAGAGCGGCGCACCGCACTTCATTGCCGAGAGCGTGACTCCGGGTGTGGCCATCATCAACGCCGGTGACGGTCGGCACGCCCACCCGACCCAGGCCATGCTCGACATGCTCACCATCCGCCAGCACAAGGGCGGCTTCGAGGGCCTGAAAGTCGCGGTGGTGGGTGACGTGCTGCATTCCCGTGTGGCCCGCTCCCAGATCCGCGCGCTCAACGAACTGGGTGCAGCGGAAGTGCGGGTGATCGCCCCCGGCACGCTGTTGCCGCGCGACGTGGAGAGCCTCGGCTGCTCGGTGGAATACGACATGCAAAAGGGTATGAAAGACCTCGACGTGGTGATCATGCTGCGGCTGCAGGAAGAACGCATGGAGGGTGCGCTACTGCCCAGCGAGCGGGAGTTCTACCGCCTCTACGGCCTCAATCAGGAAAAGCTGGCGCTGGCGCATCCCGAGTGCATCGTGATGCACCCGGGGCCGATCAATCGCGGGGTGGAAATCGAGTCCGCGGTGGCGGACGGGCCGCAGTCGGTGATTCTGGATCAGGTCACCAACGGCATCGCTATCCGCATGGCGGTCATGTCCATGGCCATGGGTGGGCAGGTTGCCGAACGCAATCAGAAACAGGCCGGGAGGGCACAGGCGTGAGCGTAACCAATGACACCCCCGGGCTGTCCCTGAAGATCACTAATGGCCGCCTGGTGTTGCCCGGTAGTGACGAATTCACCCAGGCGTCACTGCTGGTCGCCGACGGGGTGATCACTGCGTTGGGCGCGGCGGCAGACAACGCCAGCGCCGATGAGGTGTTCGACGCCGCCGGCAGCATTGTCGCGCCCGGGCTGGTGGATCTGTGTTGCAATCTGCGGGAACCCGGTAATGGCCAGAAAGGCAACATTGCCTCGGAAACCCGGGCCGCGGCAAAGGGTGGCTTCACCACCGTCTGTGCGTCGCCGGAGACCTCGCCGGTCAACGATTCGGGGGCGGTCACCCATCTGATCCGTGACGGCGCCCAGGCCCGGTCGCCGATTCGGGTTCTGCCCATTGGCGCCATCACCCGTGGCCTCGACGGTGAGCTGCTGAGCGATATGGCAGGGCTTGCGGGTGCCGGCTGTGTCGCCCTTGGTAACGGCAGCCGCGGGGTTCGCAACGCCCGCATCCTGCGCCGCTGCATGGCCTACGCCCAGACCTTCGGCATGACGGTGATGTTCAGCCCGGAGAACCAGGCCCTGGCCGCCGACGGCTACGCCCATGATGGCCTGGTGGCGTCGCGGCTGGGGTTGCTCGGCATTCCGGAAGTGGCGGAAACCACCGCCGTCATGGAAATGTTGCTGCTGGCGGAGGAAACCGGCGTTCGTCTGCACCTGAGCCAGTTGTCGTCGGCGCGCAGCGTCGACATGGTGGCGGATGCCCGCCGTCGCGGCATTGCCGTGACCTCGGATGTGGCCATGCACCAGTTGCTGTTCACCGAACAGGCACTGGCGGGCTTTGACAGCCGCTTCCATGTGCGCCCGCCGCTGCGGGCCGAGTCTGACCGGCAGGCGTTGCTGGCCGGGGTGCGTGACGGCGTGATCGACGCCATCGTCAGTCAGCATCAGCCGCACGATTCTGCGGCCAAACAGGCGCCACTGGGGGCCACCGAGGCGGGGCTATCCACCATCGAGAGCGTGCTGTCCATGGGGCTGATGCTGGTTGATCGCGGCGAACTAAGCCTGCCTCGCCTGCTGGCGGCGCTGACCAGTGGTCCCGCTGCCATCCTCGGTGAAACTGCCATTCTGGCGGAGGATGAACCCGCCAACCTGTGCGTGTTCGACCCGGATGCCCGCTGGACGCCGGATCAGCACAGCCTGATCTCGGCCGGGCGCCACGCACCGATCGTGGGCAATCCATTGCCAGGTGTGGTCCGGCTCACGCTTTGCAACGGGCACCTGGCCTGGGGCGGGGATTCCCGCTGAGGGCCGCCCATCCCTGAAATGCGGCAGAGGTTGCCCAACCTCTGTCGAACCCATCACAGATTTTCACCTTTTTGCTGAAAAGCCCTTGAAGGCAGGCACCTGTGCCAACGTATTCTTGTGGGGTCCGACCTAATCTCGGTCAAGGATCTCACGATGATCGGATACAACAGGATGTGTCTGACGTCTGACAATAATAATTCAGGAGTTATCCCCGTGAAATCAGCTAACCTCCCGCACAGGGTGGCCGCCGCGGCCGCGTTGTGTGCCAGTCTCTTGTTGGCGCCTGTCAGCCAGGCCCAGGAAACCCCTCTCGAAAGAAGCTTCTGTGTGTTCGATCCGGTGGGCGCCAATGGCCCGCTGTTCGCCATCACCAAAACCTTCCAGCCCGTCGCCCTCAAAGAAGGCATCAAGCTGAATCTGCGCGCCTACACGGATGAGAAAGTGGCCGCGGAAGACTTCAAGGCCGGGCAGTGCGATGCGGTGTTGCTGACCGGTACCCGTGCCCGCGAATTCAACAAATTCACCGGCACCCTCGAGGCCATGGGCGCAGTGCCCGGCGAACAGGAAATGCGCCTGCTGTACAACACCCTCAGTCAGCCCAAGGCCCGTCAGTTCCTGATCGACGGACCCTACGAGGTGGCCGGCGTGTTCCCCGGCGGTGCGGTGTATCTGCACACCCGTGACCGCGCCATCGATTCTGTGGAAAAGCTGCAGGGCAAGCGTATCGCGACCCTCGACTTTGACAGCGCCTCAGTGCGCATGGTGCGTCATGTGGGCGCCTCAGTGGTGGGCTCCAACTCCGCCAACTTTGCCGGCAAGTTCAACAACGGCAGCGTGGATCTGGCCTATGCACCAGCCGTGGCTTACACCCCGCTTGAGCTTTACAAGGGCGTGACCCCGAACGGTGGCGTGTTCAAGTACGCGCTGGCCTACATGAACTTCCAGGTCATCATCCATCGTGACCGTTTCCCGGATGCCGCCGGCCAGATGGTGCGGGACCAGTCCATCAAGCGCATCGACGAGGCCTACGAAATCATTGCCCAGGCGGAAGCGGAAATCCCGGAAGACGTGTGGATGCATCTGCCCCAGGAAGACATGGCGGAGTACGACAAGATGCTGCGCAACGTACGCCTGTCATTGCTGGAAGACGGTGTCTATGACGAGCGGGCGATCAAATTGATGAAGGCCATTCGTTGCCGCGTGGACGGTGCCCGGTCGGAGTGTGCGTCCTGAGAGGGGTTTGCGCAGTAACGGTGAAGGGAAACGGTGAAAAGGCCCGCAGGTGCGGGCCCGATCCGATCAGCTGATCGCGTCTTTCAGGGCTTTGCCGGCCTTGAACCCGACGGTCTTGCTGGCAGGAATCCGGATGGTGGCACCGGTCTGTGGGTTGCGGCCATCGCGGGCTTCGCGGGCGCGAATGTTGAACGTGCCGAAGCCGATCAGCGTGGTGTCTTCGCCCCTGGAGGCTGCAGCCGAGATCTGATCCGTGAAGGCAGTGATCACCTCGCTGGCTTTATCGCGGGTGAGGCCGGTTTTGTCGGCAATGGCGGCTGCCAGTTCAGGTTTGCGCATCGGGTACTCCTTGTTGTCGTTTTTGGTGATACACCGGCGGCAAGCCAGCCGTCGGCTGAACCAATCTATAGTGGTTCCGGTGCGTTTGTGCAAACCCGCGCCGGGGAAGTCAGGGCAGCCTTCGCTGCCAATTGCGGTGCGGTTCTCATAAAAACACGGGGTTGTCCGCCATAATGCGCGCCTGGTTACACACTGTAACAGAGTGCGGGTGACAGACCGGGCGGCCCGTTTCTCCCGAAAACAAGAATAGAAGGTGCAGAAGTTATGACAGATCTCCAGCAAGCAGCCACAACGCGGTTGCCCGGGATGGCCCGGCTGCGCGGACTGACCGCCGCGGTGGTCGCCAGCGTCGCGCTGAGCGGGTGCGGTGTGGTGAATCACATGATTTACAAGACCACCGGCGACGTCATGCAGGGATTCTCCAAAGACCACACGGTGCCTTACCTGCTGGAGAGCAGCGATCTGGCGATGGGGTGCTCCATGAGTGAGGCCACCGCACCGCTGCTGATGTCGTTCGGGCGCGTAACCAGTGAACCCGACCAGCTGGCGGTGATGCTCTATCTGTCAGCCGGTGGCTGTTCCGAGGAACACGCCCGGGAATACGAACTGCAGGGACTCGCGGCATTGCGCGCAATGAATGCGGATAACGCTGAAGACGCCATGATCCGTCAGAAACGGGCCCACGCCACCGCCGCCAAGCGATACTTCCGGGGCTGGCAGCACCACAACACTTTCTACGGCGAGCCCGGAAACGGTGAATGCCCGGACTTCGACGACGATCTGGACGAATTCATCTATCTGGCGGGCCTGCTGTCCGGCCTGCAGGCACTGAATGCCGAAATCCAGTCCACCTCGGCCATTGGCGTGCCCAAGAACGTAGGTTCGACGGTTGCGCGCGCCACCAGCTGTCTGGACAACGAAAAATGGTGGGGTGCGCCGATGGCCCTGCGGGCGACGGTCTGGGCGATGATTCCCGGCGCCACGCCGGACGGTGAGGATCCCTTCCAGCGACTGGAAATT
>JAEPMM010000396.1 GCA_017643965.1 Marinobacter sp. | reverse complement strand
CTGGAAAGGCTCTGCCTTTGGTGGCGTGAAGGGCCGTTCCGAGCTGCCGGGCATCGTTGAGCGGTACATGCAAGGTGAATTCAAGTTGAACGATTTCATCACCCACACCATGGGGCTGGAAGATATCAACAAGGCGTTTGATCTGATGCACGAAGGCAAGAGCACTCGTACGGTTATTCACTACGACAAGTAATGAAATCTGGTCGCCTGCCAGTCAGGCGGGCGACCGTTTTGTTGAGAGGTTGCAATGACTATTGAAAATCTGAGCAGTAATAAAAGTTTTGGTGGTTGGCACAAGCAGTACAGTCATCACTCCGAGACGCTGAACTGTTCGATGCGGTTTGCTATCTACCTGCCGCCGCAGGCCTCCAATGGCAAAAAGGTGCCAGCGCTGTATTGGTTGTCCGGGCTGACCTGTACCGATGAAAACTTCATGCAAAAAGCCGGTGCGCATCGCATGGCTGCCGAACTGGGTGTCGCCATTGTTGCCCCGGACACCAGCCCGCGCGGGGACGATGTCGCCGATGATGAAGGCTACGACTTGGGTAAGGGCGCCGGGTTCTATGTAAATGCGACTCAGGAACCCTGGAGCAAGCATTACCGGATGTACGATTACGTGCTCAACGAATTACCGGCACTGATTGAAGATATGTTCCCGGTGAGCGATCAGCGTTCCATCTTTGGCCACTCGATGGGCGGGCATGGTGCGTTGGTGCTGGCACTGCGCAACCCGGAGCGTTTCCAGTCCGTCTCGGCGTTCAGCCCGATCAGTAACCCGGTCAATTGCCCGTGGGGTAAGAAGGCCTTTGGCGCTTACCTCAGTAAAGACACCGCCAGCTGGGCCGAGTACGACGCCAGCTTGCTGATGCAAAAGGCGAGCAAGTTTGTGCCGGCGTTGGTGGACCAAGGCGAAGCGGACAACTTCCTGACCGAGCAGTTGAAGCCGGAAATGCTGGAAGCCGCTGCCAAACAAAGTGGCTATCCGCTGGAACTGAACCGGCATGAAGGGTACGACCACAGCTACTACTTCATCGCCAGTTTTATTGAGGAGCACCTTCGCTTCCATGCGAAGTATCTAATCGGCTGATAAATTTACACCTCATGTCCCGCGAAACCTACTACCGCCATAAACGAGAGCTACTGTCGACTTTTGGGATCGATATTTCGCACAGGGTGTGACCCGAAAACCCCTTTAAAAACAGACCTCTGAATATACATTATGCGCAGTTTAATATCAGTTTAAATAATATTATTACGGATTTTACCTTTACTCTCCTCGCATCCGAGTGGCTTAGTAGGAGCTTTCCCGATGAGCAAGACCGCCCAGGCGCGCGTGCTCACGCCCGAACAGTTCGCCCACCTCTTGGGTGAGATTAAAGAGCATCGTTACCCGGAAAAGAATACGGCGCTGATTTAGATCAGCTTCAAGCTCGGACTTCGAGTTCAGGAGATCGCGCTACTCCAGATCAGCGTGAAACCTGAACCAGTAAATCCCTAATCCAAATATTCAGAGGGTCCTGCGATGAGCGCTGGTGCCACACGGCGATCACGTCGAATCCGGGGATCTCGGCATTCAGCTCAATCGGCCGCAACGAGTCGTCGGGCAGCAATCGCGACGGGATGAAGCCGACAAGGTCAGTCTCAGAAATCGTTGCTTTGGCCGCCGTGAAAGTTGGTACCGAGAGCATGGCTTGCCGTGGGTGCCCCTGGTCTTCAAACCAGCGATGGACGGCACCGGTAAAGTCTCCCCGCGAAGGCGACACCACCACCTGAGGCATGCTGGCGATCTCGGCAACCGACATAGTGCTGCGAACCGCCTCATTGGTCTTCCCTGCCACGCAGACATAGCGCTCCGAATACAGGGTTAACGACGGATAACTCGGTGGCGCAAACTTCGGATTGGTCAACACCAGATCCACGGTGCCATTAAGCAGGTCATTTGCCATCTCATCCAGCTCAAGTTTTTTCACCGCCAGCCTCAGACCCGGCGCTTCCCTTCTCAGGCGCTGCATCAGAAAAGGCAGGATGGTTTTCTGCTCCAGATCGGTGGAGCTGATGGTAATGGTCCGCGTCGTTGTTGCGGGATTGAACTCATCCTGCTCCAGCAACTCGCCAACGGCATTCAGGATGAGATCCAGCTTCGGCCCCAACGTTCGGGCATACGCAGTCGGAGTAACGCCATTGCCGCTGCGGATAAACAGGCGATCATTGAAGGTGGCGCGGAGCTTTTTCAGCTGATCGCTGACTGCCTGCTGAGTCACCCCGAGCTGATCCGCCACACGGGACAGGTTGCCTTCGCGAAGCAGGCACTGAAGCGTTCGTAACTGTTTAAGGTCTACCCGGTTTAAAGCGTTCACTTGTATCTCTTACATCAAACCCTTGTTTCAAATCCTATCGGCTACTCCCTAAGCTGGCAAACCAAGAATCCAGCAACCCTACCCGCGAGGAGGAGCCATGTTCAGCATCAACTACGTCCAGCCCGTTGGCGACCTGGAGTACGACCAGCGATACAAGGGCCCAGGTGCCTCCGAGCTCACTCAATCCGTCGACACCCGACACATTGACGTCACAGACATTCGCAACCAAGCCAACGACTTCAACCTGGACGACCAGGGCTTCGAGGCGGTCCGGGTCGCCTTTGATTTTGACGACTACCAGAATGACGACGCCATTCGCGAACATTTGTATCCGCAGGTGATCGAGTACCTCCGTGATCAGCTCAAGGCCAGCGAAGTGCTGATCTTTGATCACACTTATCGGTCAACCAGTCTCTGGACCAAACCATCCATAACCGGGCGCCAGTGAAGACTGTTCACAACGACTACACCGAGAAGTCTGCGCTCCACCGCATGTTGGAAGAGACCGAGCAACGACCAGAGCTTCGCGACCGCCCTTACCGGTTGGTGAACCTGTGGATGCCTGTCAGACATCGTGTCGAGGAATCCCCACTGGCCGTCCTGGACATCAACACCGTGGCTGCAGATGACTTTCATCGCATCAAACTGGTTTACCCGGATCGCATCGGTGAGATAGCCGGGATCTCCCACAACCCGGATCATCGCTGGTACTACCTGTCAGACATGGAACCCGGCGAGGTCCTGTTGTTGAAAGTGTTCGATTCACGATCTCCTGAGGGCATCTTTGGCACCCCACATACCGCGGCCGACTCCGTGAACACACCGGACAACGCCCGCAACAGAAACAGCCTGGAAGTGCGAGTCATCGCCTTTAGTTGAGGAAGTCATGAGCGAATTTCTTGTGTCATTGAACCCGTTGAATCT
>JAEPMM010000235.1 GCA_017643965.1 Marinobacter sp. | reverse complement strand
GGCATGGGGACTCAGCTGGCCGCGGTGGCGGCGGTGTTTCACGTGATCAACCACGCCATCTTCAAGGCGTCACTGTTCATGGCGGCGGGCATTATTGACCACGAAACCGGCACCCGGGACATGCGCCGCATCAACGGGCTCTGGCGCTATATGCCCCACACCGCCACACTGGCGATGGTGGCGGCGTCCTCCATGGCAGGGGTGCCGCTACTCAATGGCTTCCTGAGCAAGGAGATGTTCTTCGCCGAATCCCTGCAGCTGAACCTGCCCGGGATCTGGGCGTGGCTGCCGCCGCTGGTGGCGACACTCGCAGGCATTTTCGCCGTGGCCTATTCGGCGCGCTTCATCCACGACGTGTTTTTCAATGGCAAGCCGGTGGATCTGCCCATCTACCCGCCCCACGAACCGCCCCGTTATATGAAGATCCCGGTGGAGATTCTGGTATTCGCCTGCATCATGGTGGGGGTGTTCCCCGCCCTGTCTGTCGGCCCGTTGCTGTATGCCGCCGCCGCCGCGACCCTGGGTGGCGAGGTACCGGAATACCATCTGGCCATCCTGCACGGTTTTAACCTGCCACTGTTCATGAGTTTCGCCGCCTTCTTCGGTGGTCTGCTGATGTACAGCCAGCGGCAACGCTTCTTCGATTTCCATGCCCGCTTCCGGGAAATCGATGAGAAGGCCATCTTCGAGGCTGCGGTGTCCCGCATTGCGTCTCTGGCGACCCGGTTCACCGGGCACATCGAGAACGCATCACTGCAGCGTTACGCGGGCCTGCTGGTCATCAGCGTGCTGGCAGTGGCCATCGCGCCGCTGCTGAACCTTGGCATTTTTGTCGGTGAGAGCGGTTTGTCGCCCATCGACTGGCCAACCCTGATCGGCATTGGCATATTGATCCTGTGCGCGTTCGCCACCGCCGCTCTCCACCGTGAGCGCTTCTACGCCCTGGTTCTGCTCAGTGTAGTGGGACTGCTGGTGGCGCTGGGCTTCGCTCGTTTCTCTGCACCGGACCTGGCCATGACGCAGCTCTCGGTTGAGGTGGTCACCATTGTTCTGCTGATGCTGGCGCTGTTTTACATGCCGTCCTGGACGCCTATCGAAAGCAGCACCGCCCGGCGCCTGCGTGACGTCGCCATCGCGCTGGCAGCTGGCGCCGGCATGACGGTGGTGACACTGGCAATGCTGACCCAGCCATTCGCATCCATCTCCGATTTCTTCCTGGCCAACAGCAAGCCCGGCGGTGGCGGAACCAACGTGGTCAACGTGATTCTGGTGGACTTCCGGGGCTTTGATACCCTGGGCGAGATCACCGTTCTCGCCATCGCCGCTCTCGGCATCTACGCCATGCTCAAGGAGACCACGTTGACGCCGCCGCCAGGCGACGGCCTCGGCCACAGCTGGACCCGCGACGCCTACCCGCTGATGCTGCGTCAGATTGCCCGGCCCATGTTGCCTCTGGCTTTGATGGTTTCCGCCTACATTTTCCTGCGGGGCCACAACCTGCCCGGCGGCGGCTTTATTGCCGGCCTGATCACCGCGGTAGCCCTGATTCTCCAGTACATTGCCAGCGGCATGATCTGGACCCAGGACCGGGTGCCATTCCGCTACCACAACATGATCGGGCTCGGGCTACTGTTCGCCACCATTGCCGGTGTGGGCAGTTTTGCCTTCGGCTACCCGTTCCTGACCAGCACCTTCGATTACATCAGCTGGCCGGTGGTGGGTAAATTCGAGGTGGCATCGGCGCTGATATTCGACCTTGGCGTATACCTGACGGTCATCGGGGCAACCCTGCTGGCCCTGGTCAGTATCGGGCGCCTGTCGCCCCACTCGGCCATCAAAAGTAAAAAGGAGGGCACGTAATGGAGTTGGCTTTCGCTCTGGCCATTGGCGCACTGACGGCGTCCGGCGTGTATCTGCTGTTACGGGCCCGCACCTTTCCGGTGGTGGTGGGCCTGACGCTGCTGTCTTACGGCGTCAACCTGTTCCTGTTTTCCTCCGGCCGCCTGGTGACCGGTGGCCAGCCGATCATCGGCAGCACCGCTGCCTATTCCGACCCGCTGCCCCAGGCGCTGGTGCTCACGGCCATCGTGATCGGGTTTGCCATGACGGCGTTTGTGGTGGTGCTCGCCCTGCGTAACCTCGCCGACAACGACGACGATCATGTGGATGGGCGCCAGTCCGGCACCGATTCGAAACAGGATTCAGCCGAGGAGGTAACCGGTAAATGAATCATTGGCTTACCGCTCCCATCCTGATTCCCCTGTTCGGTGGCATGCTGCAGGTATTCATGGGCTACGCCCCCATCAGCCTGCGCCGCACCCTGGCGCTGACCACCACCGTACTCCTGCTCGCGGCCTCCGTTGTGCTGCTGGCGCTGGCCGACGACGGCAGCTATCGCGCCTACGCCTTCGGTAACTGGCAACCGCCTTTCGGCATCGTTCTGGTGCTGGATCGCCTCGCCGCCCTGATGCTGGTGATGACGTCGGTGCTGGCGCTGTTCTGCCATCTGTACTCCATCGGTGGCGCTGATGAGGGCAATCGCCAGTTCCGCGCGCTGTTCCTGTTCCAGCTGCTGGGTCTGAACATTGCCTTTCTCACCGGCGACCTGTTCAACCTGTTCGTCGCGTTCGAGGTGCTGCTGATTGCCTCCTATGGCCTCCTGATGCACGGGGGCGGCACAACCCGAACCGTTCCGGGGCTGCATTACGTGGTGCTCAACCTCATCGGCTCTGCCATCTTCCTGATCAGTGTCGGTATGATCTACAGCGTGACCGGCACCCTGAACATGGCGGATCTGGCGGCTAAAATGGCGAACGTCAGCGACGAGAATATTCACATTGTCAAAGCCGGCGGCATGATGCTGCTGGTGGTGTTCGGCCTCAAGGCGGCGATCCTGCCCCTGTGCTTCTGGCTACCCCGCGCCTATGCCAAGGCCACCGCGCCGGTTGCCGCCCTGTTTGCGGTGATGACCAAGGTCGGCATCTACGCCATCCTGCGGGTGTATTCCCTGGTGTTCGGTGATCAGGCCGGGGAACTCGCGGGGCTGGGCATGGACTGGCTGTTCCCGCTGGCCCTCATCACCCTGGCCATGGGCGGCATGGGTGCCCTTGGCTCCGAGAGTCTGAAAACCCTGGTGGCCTGGCAGGTCATCATTTCCGTGGGAACCCTGCTGGCCGCCATGTCGCTGGGTTCTGTGGAAGGCACCTCGGCGGCGCTGTTCTACCTGCTCAACACCACCTGGGTGGTGGGTGGCCTGTTCCTGGTGGCGGACCTGATCAGCCGGCAGCGGGGCACCGCGACGGACAAGATCGTCACCGCGCCACGGATGCGCAACCGCACCTTCCTCAGCGTGCTGTTTCTGATCGGTGCCGTGGCGGCCGCAGGGCTGCCGCCGTTGAGTGGTTTCTTTGCCAAGCTGCTGATCCTGCAGTCTGTCACCCCGGGCCCGCAAATGGCCTGGTTGTGGTCGGTGATCCTCATTGGCGGTTTCTTCTCACTGATTGCCTACAGCCGCGCTGGCAGCATCGTGTTCTGGCGGAACGTGGAGGGCCATATCGAGGATCCCGGCAAACTGAGCAGCACCGTCTCTGTGGCGGCCGGGGCGCTGGTGGCCCTGAGCATTGTGATCGTTGTCCTGGCCGGGCCGATCAGTCGCTACACCGACGCCACGGCAGCCCAGTTGCATGACAGCAACGCCTACATCGGCATTCTGCAAACACCGATGGTTGGGGAGGATGAGTAATGTTTGATCGCCTGAACTTCCCTCAGCCATGGCTGAGCCTGCTTCTGTTCGTCATCTGGCAGTTCCTGAGTGACGGCATTTCCGGTGCCAGCGTTGTGCTCGGTCTGTTTCTCGCCTGGCTGATCCCGCAGATCACCCAGGGGTTCTGGCCTCAGCGACCCGCCTTCATTCATCCCTGGCGGATGCCGATGTACCTGACACGGGTGCTCATGGACATCATCGTCGCGAGCGTGTCGGTGGCGCGGCTGATTCTCAGTCCGCGAGCGCCCAGACCGATGTTCGTCTGCTACCCGCTGGAACTTGAACATCCGCTGGCCATATCCATCCTCGCCAGCACCATCTCCCTGACGCCCGGCACAGTCAGCGCCGACGTCAGTGATGACAACAAGACACTGCTGATTCACGCCCTGGATGCGCAGAGTGAACAGGAGGTTATCGATGCCATCAAGACCCGCTACGAGAAGCCCCTGCTGGAGATGTTCAAATGATCACAATAGCCCTGCATATCACCCTGGCCATGGTCATGATTGCGGCCCTGCTGAATGTTTACCGGCTGATTCGCGGTCCCGATGCCCCCGATCGGGTGCTGGCACTCGATACGCTGTACATCAACGCCATTGCTCTGATCATCCTGCTCGGCATTACCCTGGGTACACGGCTCTATCTGGAGTCTGCCCTGCTGATCGCGGTGATGGGCTTTGTCGGTACCGTGGCCATGGCCAAGTACCTGAAACGAGGCAGCGTCATTGAATAACGTAGCGAACTCTCTGAAGGTCTATGGAGGATATCGACCATGAGCGAAATTGCCGAGTACATCATTGCAGCCCTGTTGCTGGTCGGGGGCTTCTTTACCCTGGTCGGCGCTATTGGCCTGGCCCGCCTGCCGGACTTCTTCACGCGCCTCCACGGTCCGACCAAGGCCACCACGGTTGGTGTCGGCGCCATCATGCTGGCATCGGTGCTCCATTTCAGTGTGAACCACGACGGCATCGGTATTTCTGAGATCCTGATTACCGTGTTCCTGTTCATGACCGCACCGGTGAGCGCCAACATTCTGGCCAAGGCGGCCATGCACATCGGTGTCAAGTCCATGGACGATACCCGGGGCAAGCCCTGGGAGCAGTAGCCGTGGACGGAACGCCAAAATTGTCATTGGCCAGACAGAAAATTGCCGTATAGTAGGCTCCCAAATTGAATCAAGGAGCCAACATCATGCTGAAAGTGAACGAGTACTTCGACGGCAAGGCCAAATCCATCGCGTTCCAGACCTCCACCCTGCCCGCCACCGTGGGTGTTATCAGCCCGGGTGACTATGAGTTCGGTACCAGCAAGAAGGAAACCATGACGGTCATCAGTGGGGCCCTGACCGTACTGCTGCCGGGCATGGAAGAGTGGATGACCTACGGCGCCGGCGAAAGCTTCGATGTGGCCGGCCAGGCCAGCTTCAAGGCAAAAACCGATATCGATACCGCCTACCTCTGCACTTACGAGTAACCGTCCGCTCACTGTCACCGGAACCACAACCCAGAGCGAAATGCAGTATTCCTAACACCTGATTCGCTCTGGCTTTTTTCCTCGTTGCAAGGTTTTCGTTTGCCGCGAAATGTGTCAGATTTACCCCTGTTTCTCGCATAACATCAATAACTGAGAAAGAGGTACCGAATAATGGCACAGACCCGAATTCTTCCACCAGCGGACAACGCCCACCAGTATCCGTTGCTGATCAAACAACTGCTGCTATCCGGCCCCAGATACTCGCCTGATCAGGAAATCGTTTACGCCAACCGCAGCAAGTACACCTACACCGATCTTGTCGAGCGGATCCATCGCCTGGCCAATGCCCTCACCGATGCCGGCGTGAAGACCGGCGACACCGTCGCGGTGATGGACTGGGACACACCACGTTACCTCGAGTGCTTTT
>JAEPMM010000258.1 GCA_017643965.1 Marinobacter sp. | reverse complement strand
GCTATCAGTCCCACCGTTTCGGCCTTGAAAACCTGGCGCCGGAGCGGGCGCTGGATGAAGAACAGTGGTTGGCGGAAGACCCACGGGTCGCCTGGCTGGAGAAAACCCTGGCCAGCCTCAAGCCTGCCAAAGTGGTGGTGATTTGTGCCCACGCCAGCACCGCTATGGCGCTGGAAAGTTACCTGCAGCTACGGGCCGGGATTCGCAGTGCGGCCTTTCATGAACATCTGAGCCTGATCGAACGCGATCGGGCGGCGGCCTATTTCGCCGACAGCGAGCAGGGCGCCCAGGCGCTGATCTGCTCGGAAATTGGCAGCGAGGGCCGCAATTTCCAGTTTGCCCATCACCTGGTGTTGTTCGATCTGCCCGCCAACCCGGATCTTCTGGAGCAGCGGATCGGCCGGCTGGATCGAATCGGCCAGTCTGACACCATCGAGATTCACCTTCCGTATCTGCAAGGCACCGTTCAGGAGGCCCAGTTCCGCTGGTTCCATGAGGGGCTCAACGCCTTCAGCGAGAGCTGCTCCGTCGGTGTTGCGGTTCAGGACACGGTGCAGGCAGCATGGCGGAGGGTGCTGGGTGGCGAAGTCGGCGAGCTGGGCACCTTGCTGGGGGATTCCCGGGCCGAGGCCGACCGCCTGCGTACCCTGCTGCAGAATGGCCGTGATGCGCTGATCGAGATGAATTCCTGCCGCCGGGACGTGGCCGACGACCTGATCCGCCAGATCGAGGCAGAAGAGGGCTCTGCCGCGGTACGGGATTACATGATGGAGGCCTTCGATATCCTCGGTGTGGATGTGGAAGACCATTCTGAACACGCCGACGTGCTCAAGCCGGGCGAGCAGTACCACGCCGGCCACGTGTCGGAACTGCCGGAAGACGGCCTCACTGTTACCTGGAGCCGGCAGCAGGCGCTGGAGCGGGAGGATCTCGCGTTCATGAGCTGGGAGCACCCGATGGTGACCGGCGTGATGGACTCGGTGACCAGCTCCGGCCTTGGCAAGGCGGCCCTGGCGAGTCTCTCGGTGAAGGCGCTGCCGGCGGGCACGCTGCTGCTGGAGGCCCTGTTCACGGTGCACTGCCCGGCGCCGGAGGCGCTGCAGCTGTCACGCTACCTGCCGGTCTCCCCGCTGCGACTGCTGGTGGACGTGAACGGTCGCGATCTCTCGGCGGCGCTGCCTCATGATCGGTTGAACGATCTGTGCTCGAACATCCGCCGCCGCACCGCCCAGGCCATCGTGCCCCAGGTTCGTCCCCAGGTGGAAACCATGGTCGATCACGCCGAGCGGCTGGCGCAGCCGCATCTTGAGCCGTTGCGGGACAAGGCGATGGCGCAGCTGAGCGGGATGTTCGAGCCGGAAATCCGGCGGCTTGAGGCCCTGCAAAAGGTGAATCCGGCCATTCGTGATGACGAGATCGGGTTCTTCCGCGACCAGTTCGCCGCGGCAAAGTCTGCCATTGATCAGGCCAGTCTCGCGCTGGAGGGTATCCGGGTGATTGTAACTGCCTGATCATGATGTGGTTACTGGTCAGCGATCATCTGATCGGGTAACTTGGACGTAACGATTTGTAGTCTTCACTATTCAATCCATGGATGACAGAGAGAACCTATGATGACTTTCATTCTGTTTTTGGTAGCGCTGGCCGGTCTGCTGACCGTGATGCGCCGTGAATCGGGTGCGAAACCGGCCATCGGTGTGATGGTGGTTGTCGGCGTACTGTCACTGATTCTGGCCTCTGGCACCCTCGCCCTGATTCTGTTCATCGGCGCTGCTGTGACCGCCGCGGCGGGCCTGCCCGGGTTCCGCAAATCCTGGCTCACCCCCCGTGTGTTCGCGATGTTCAAGAAGGTCGCGCCGAAAGTGTCGGAAACCGAAAAAGTCGCGCTGGAAGCCGGCACCGTGGGTTGGGACGGTGAACTGTTTACCGGTCAGCCGGACTGGCACAACCTGCTCATCAACCGGCACACCGGCCTGAGCGAGGAAGAGCAGTCGTTCGTCGACAATCAGTGCGTGCAGGCCATCTCCATGTGCAACGCCTGGGACCTCGCTGTCGAGCGTGCCGATCTCCCCAAGGAGCTGTGGGATTTCCTCAAGAAAGAGAAATTCTTCGGCATGATCATTCCCAAGGAATACGGTGGCCTCGGCTTCTCCGCCAAGGCCCAGACCGCGGTGCTGCAGAAGCTGGCCGCCAACGAAATGCTGATGGTTTCCGTCGGCGTGCCGAACTCCCTCGGCCCCGGCGAGCTGCTGGTCAAGTACGGTACGGAAGAGCAGAAGAACCATTATCTGCCGCGCCTGGCCGACGGGCGTGAGATCCCCTGTTTCGGTCTCACCGGCCCCCGAGCCGGCTCGGACGCCACCTCGCTGCCGGACACCGGTATCGTCTGCAAGCAGAAAGTGGACGGCAAGGAAGTGCTGGGTATCCGTCTCAACTTCGAGAAGCGCTGGATCACCCTGGCACCCATCGCCACCGTTGTGGGCCTGGCGTTCCGTATGTTTGACCCGGATGGCCTGTTGGGCGACAAGGAAGATCACGGTATTACCTGTGCGCTGATTCCCCGTGACACCAAGGGCATGGAAATCGGCCGTCGCCATTGCCCCATCGGCACACCGTTCATGAATGGGCCGATCATCGGTAAGGACGTGTTCATCCCGCTGGATTACATCATCGGTGGTCAGGAAATGGCGGGCGAAGGCTGGCGCATGCTGGTTGAGTGCCTGTCGGTGGGGCGCTGCATCACGCTGCCGTCCGGTGCGGCCGGCGCTGCAGCCTACGCTGTCGGCACCGCCGGTGGCTTCACCCGTATCCGTCGCCAGTTCAATACCCCGGTCGCGGACATGGAAGGTGTGCAGGAACCGCTGGCGCGTATCGCTGCCAAGACCTACATCACCCAGGCCGCGGTCAACCACACCGCCAACATGATCGACAAGGGCGAAAAGCCGGCGGTGCCGTCGGCAATTCTCAAGTACCACCTCACCGAGTTCCAGCGCGGCATCCTGACCGATGCCATGGACGTGCACGGTGGCAAGACGGTGACCCTGGGGCCCCGCAACTATCTCGGTATCGGCTTCAGCGGTGCGGCGGTATCCATCACCGTGGAAGGCGCCAACATCATGACCCGCAGCCTGATGATCTTCGGTCAGGGCGCGATTCGCTGCCATCCCTATGTATTGCGGGAGCTGTCCGCCAAGGATAACGACGACATCGATGCGTTCGACGATGCGTTCTTTGGCCATGCCGGTCTGATCTTCGGCAACGCCGCCCGCGCCTTCACCCAGGCCCTGGGTGTGGGCCGTGCTGACGTGCCCTTCGACAGCGCCAGCCGCCGTTACGCGCAAGCCGTGGCCCGCTTCAGTGCCGCCTTCGGTCTGTGTGCGGATGCCGCCATGACCACCCTGGGCAGTGAGCTGAAAATGCGCGAGCTGATCTCGGCGCGCCTCGGCGACATGTTGTCCAACCTCTACCTGGCGTCGATGGTGCTGAAGAACTGGCACGAAACCCAGCCGGTTGAGGGTGAAAAAGAAGTGATGGAGTACAGCCTCGGGCTGTTGCTGCACCGCACCGAGAGCGCCCTGGACGAGTTCCTGCAGAACCTGCCCAACCGTCCGGTTGCGCTGGCGCTGCGGGCGGTGACCTTGCCGTTGGGCTGCCGCTGGGATCTGCCCCACGATGACCTGGCCCGCAAACTGGCCCGAGCGATTTCCACCGATACGCCGATTCGCAGCAAGCTCACGGCCGCCACCTGGACCACCGATGGCGAAGGCACGGTGGAAAATCCGCTGGCCCGCTACAACGGGCTGCTGAAGGACTACGACAAGGCCGAGCAGCTGTACCGCAAGGTCACCAAGGCCTACGCCAAGGGCGAGCTGCCAATGACCGCCTTGCACCCGGAGGAGCGGTTCGAAGCGGCCCTGAAAGCCGGGGTCTATACCAAGGAAGAGGCCGACTTCATGCGCCAGTATGAAGCCGTGGTGCTGGAGATGCTGACCGTGGACGATTTCCCGTTCGACGAGTTTGCCAGCAACAAGGACACGCTGATTGACCACAACCCCGCGTAACCGGGCAAACCGCTGATATGTGGTTATCGGTTGTGGCCGTGAGTGTTGGCGCCGTGATCGGCGCCAACCTTCGTTGGGCCCTCGGATTGTGGCTGAATGCCAGCTACCACGCCATTCCTCTGGGCACGCTAGTAGCCAATCTGGCTGGTAGTGCGCTGGTGGGGCTGCTGATCGGGTTCTTTATGCATGGCAGTGCACTGGCGCCGGAGTGGCGGCTGTTTGCCATCACCGGCCTGTGCGGCGCCCTGACCACGTTTTCCACCTTCTCGCTGGAAATGTTTGCAGCCATCCAGGAAGGCAAGTGGGGGATGGCCCTTGCCGGCGTTCTGGCCCACGTGGTGGGCTCCATCCTCATGACCGCGTTGGGAATTTATGCCTTCGGAGTGTTCAGGGGTTGATGGGTACCTTTACCTACGCATTTTATTGAAAAATACCCTTGGCAATCCCGGGAATCAGGAGTAGAGTGTTTTTCGTAGGAAAGATTAGTAAAGCATTTCATGAATAAGACGTACCTCCGCAGTTAGCAGTGACCGTCCTGTTTTTGATTCCGCGAATTCTGTTTTTCCGTGACACGCTGACCTTGCACCATGAGGGTGTTGGCAGCAGATAATATGATTGATTTCAGGAAATTTTAGTATGTCTACTACTACCGGTACTGTTAAGTTCTTCAACGAAGCTAAAGGCTTTGGCTTTATCACTCGTGAAGGCGGCCCGGACGTTTTTGTTCACTACAGCGCTATTCAGGGCAGCGGTTTCAAAACTCTGGCAGAAGGCCAGCAGGTTGAGTTCACCGTTACCCAGGGCCAGAAAGGTCCTCAGGCGGAGAACGTTACTGCTCTGTAAATAACAGAGGGTAACCACCAAAAAGGCAGCTTCGGCTGCCTTTTTTTGTGCCTGACATTCCGTGGTGTTTGGTGTTTTCGCCCTGCTGTGGCATCTTTGTCCCCCTTTTACTCGTTGATTGTTGTCGAGATAGTCAGGGCACTTCCCTATGCTGAAAACGTTGAAAGCGGTCTGGATTCTGTTCTGGGCGGCAATGCTGACCCTTCTGCTGTTCCTTCCGATCGTGATTGCGGCCCTCGTCGGCAAACGGGGTGATGCGGCCTTTCATG
>JAEPMM010000203.1 GCA_017643965.1 Marinobacter sp. | reverse complement strand
GTGGTTGTGGCGATCGTCCGCGACCGGCGTGTCGGGTTCTGCGCTGAGCCCGTCAAGAATACCGCACTCCCGCACCGTACGACCCTCTGTGCAGGCTTGCTGTAGCCGCACCAGCGTCTCCTCCAGACTGGCCAGCTCCCGCAGGCGCTCGCGCACGTGGTTCAGGTGATGAGCCAGCAGGGCGTCCACCTCACTGCAGTCGGCTTCCGGTTGTTCGGCCAGCCGGATCAGCTCGCGGATTTCATCCTGAGCCATATCGAGATTACGGCAGCGCCTGATGAATTGCAGGCGGTCCAGGTGGGCACTGCGGTACGCGCGGTAGCCACTGGCATCGCGGTCCGGTTCCGGCAGCAAGCCGATTTTTTCGTAGTAGCGGATGGTCTCAACGGGAATTGCCGTTGTTTTTGCAAGCTCACCGATCCTCACTGTTTTTCGCCTCTGTCGATGCCGGGAAAACTGGCCATGGCTCGGAGCCCGCCGTGCGGGCTGATGCTGAAAGTCAGGGTACCACCGTAGCGCTCGGTGATCTCCCTGACGATGGCCAGGCCCAATCCATGCCCCGGGGTCTGCTGGTCCAGCCGCACGCCGCGGGTGCCCAGGTCCGGTAACGCCTCCTGGTTCACACCCGCGCCGTCGTCCTCCACGGTAATCATCAACTGGCCACCGGCTTCTGTCAGTACGACCACGGCGCTGCGCTTCGCCCATTTACCGGCATTGTCCAGCAGGTTGCCGAGTATCTCGTTCAGGTCGTGCTCTTCAATAGGCCAGCGGGTCTCTGGTGCCAAGCCGGTATCCAGCTCGAAGTTCTTGTCGGGATACAGCCGGCCCAGCATCCACAGCAGGTCCCGCGCCTGGCTGACGGGTTGCGCTGCCTTGCCTGCCTGGGGGCCGGCGAAGCGGCTGCGGCGCATTTCGCTCTCCAGCTGGCGGTCGATGTCGGACAGCCGCTGGGCCAGGTGCTGTCGCATTTGCGGGTCCAGGGCGCGGGTGTCGTCTTCCAGCACCTGGCGGATGGCCGAGACCGGGGTTTTCACGCTGTGGGACAGGTTGGCGAGGGCGTCGCGGGAGCGGGTCAGCCTCTGATCCAGGGTGTCCAGCAGCTGATTGAGCTGGCGGATCAAGGGTTGGAACTCCGCCGGTGCGTTCACATCCAGCCGGTGGCTGGCGCCGGCTTGCAGCGAGGTCAGCCCTTGTTGAAGACGGCCAACCGAGCGCAGGGACAGGCGGATGGCCTGCCAGATCGCCAGTAACAGCAGTACCAGCAGAATGCCGGACACCACGGCGGTCCAGATGTGCAGTTCCTGCTGGCTGTGGTGCAGGGTGGTCAGATCCTCGGCCACCACAATGACCACGGGTTCACCATTCAGGGTCAGGGCCTTGCGGTACGCCAGGAAATCGGCAATGGCAGCGTCGGCGCTCGTGCGGGTCTCGTGCACAAATCCACTACGCGCCTCGGTCAACAGCGGTTGCAGTGCCGCTGTCCAGAGTTCCGGTGAGCTGTGAACCTGTTCGCCGATCCGCAGTGCAAAGGCGTGGTGGAAGACCTCTTCAAAATAATCACCGGCGGCAATATCACGAATTTCGTCGGGCCCGGACTGCCGCAGCTGATGTTCCAGAAAGGCCACTTCGTCCTGCAGGCGGTCTTCCACAAACCCCCGGGCCATGCGTTCCAGCAGAAGGCCGTGAACGATCCAGGCGGCAACCATCAGGGCGATGGCGGCCGGCAATAGCAGCGTGAGCAGGCTCTTGCGGATGGAGCTGCGGGGATCAATCCATGGCATTGAAAATATACCCCTGGCCGCGGCGGGTGGTGATGGCGTCGGTGCCGGTGATTTTCCGCAGCCGCCGCACGTAGGCCTCGATGGTGTTGTCGCTGGGGCTGTCGTTCAGGTTGTACAGCTGCTCCAGCAGTTGCTCCTTGGAGAACAGCTGGCCGGGGCGGCTCATCAGGCAGCGCAGCAGGCGGAATTCGGTACCGGTGAGGGAGTGCTCCCGGCCGTCCGGGGTCTGCAGGCACTGGCGGTATTCGTCAAGCTCGAAACCGCCGGCGGCCAGTTTGGCCTCTACCCGGCCTTCGCTGCGGCGAATCAGGGCGTTCAGTCGCGCCAGCAGTTCCTCGGTCTGGAAGGGTTTGGCCAGGTAATCATCGGCGCCGGCCTTGAGGCCGTTAACCTTGTCCTGCCAGTCGCCCCGCGCGGTCAGAATCAGTACCGGCATGGCCAGCTTGTCGGCACGCCAGTTCTTGAGCACGCTCAGGCCGTTGCCATCCGGCAGTCCCAGGTCCAGTACCACCGCGCGGTAGTCTTCCTGTTTGCCCAGTTGCTCGGCCTGCCTTGCCGTTTGTGCCTGATCCACCGTGAAGCCAGCGGCTGTCAGCTGGCGGTTCAGGCTGTCGGCAATCAGAGTGTCGTCTTCCACCAGAAGCAATCGCATGAAGGTTTCCGCGTCGTGAAGTTGCCTGAGTGTAGGGCCATTTGCTGAATGTAACCTGAAAACCGGTTCACCGGAAAATTCAGCAAGGATTCAGGTTGCTGGGGCAGAGTACGGGCTATTGTCCACAATCCCCGGGAGATACCGATGAATCCGATTCTTAAACAGGCGCTGCTGCCGGCCATCGTTCTGGCATTTTCCTCTGGCGTTCACGCTGCCGGCGAACACGGTGGTCATCATGGCGGTGGCGCGGTCGGCGAACCCGGCACGGCCGAGAATGTATCCCGCACCATTGATGTGACCATGCTGGACAACTATTACGAGCCGGAGTCCATCACTGTGAAAGCGGGTGAAACCGTGCGCTTCCGCATGAAGAACGAGGGCGCTCTGGTGCACGAGTTCAACATTGGCACCGCAGACATGCACGAGGCCCATCAGGACGAAATGCAGATGATGGTGGAGCATGGCGTGCTGAAGGGTGACCGCATCGATTACGAGATGATGGAAATGGATATGGGGGATGGCCACTCCATGAAGCACGATGACCCCAATAGCGTGCTCCTGGAGCCCGGCAAGACCGCGGAGATTGTCTGGACCTTTAACGAAACCACCAGTCTTGAGTTTGCCTGTAACGTGCCGGGCCATTATCAGGCAGGCATGTACGGCGACCTTGATGTTGAATAAACGGGTGCTCTCCATGAAGAAATCAATGCTGATAGCGGCGCTGGCCGGTTTTGCCACAATGGCGGCCCATGCCGGCGAATACGATATTTCTGTTGACCGGGTGGAAATCGACACCGGTGACTTCGTCAAGGAAGGCATTGGCTACAACGGAGCGTCCCCGGGGCCGGTGTTGCGGTTCAGGGAAGGCGAGGAGGTGACCATCAATGTCACCAACAATCTGGATGAAATGACGTCCATTCACTGGCACGGCCTGATTCTGCCGTTCGAGCAGGACGGTGTTCCGGGCATCAGTTTCGCCGGCATCCAGCCGGGGGAAACCTTTACCTACCAGTTCCCGATTGTGCAGGCCGGCACCTACTGGTTCCACAGCCATTCCGGTTTCCAG
Organism: Marinobacter sp.; assembly: GCA_017643965.1. Classification (GTDB taxonomy): domain Bacteria; phylum Pseudomonadota; class Gammaproteobacteria; order Pseudomonadales; family Oleiphilaceae; genus Marinobacter. The sequence goes on along the minus strand of JAEPMM010000203.1, from coordinate 2,830 downwards.
GAGCCGAATGGGGCCTACGGCGCCATTGTCATTGAGCCGGAGGGCCGTGAACCCTTCCGTTACGACCGCGAGTATGTGGTGCAGCTGACTGACAAGCATCCGCACTCCGGCGACCGCATCATGCGCAACCTGAAAATGTCCGCGGACTACTACAACCGTCAGCAGCAGACCGTGGGGGACTTCATCGACGAGTCCGGTGACAAAGGCTTCATGGCCACGCTGATGGATCGGATGATGTGGGGTGATATGCGCATGATGAAGGCGGATATCGAAGACGTGCAGGGCTTCACCGGGCTGATCAACGGCAAAGGGCCGGAGCAGAACTGGACCGGGCTGTTCAAGCCGGGCGAGCGTATTCGTCTGCGCTTCATCAACTCCTCCGCCATGACCTATTTTGACATCCGCATTCCCGGCCTGGAAATGACCGTGGTGCAGGCTGACGGCAACAACGTGCAGCCGGTCACCGTGGATGAATTCCGGATCGGCGTGGCCGAGACCTACGATGTGATTGTGCGCATCAAGGATGAGCAGGCCTACACCATTTTTGCCGAGTCCATGGGGCGCTCCGGCTTTGCCCGTGGCACCCTGGCGCCGGAGGAAGGCATGACCGCCGACGTGCCTGACCTGCGAGAGGCCCCGCTGCTGACCATGGCCGATATGGCCGGACACATGGATCACGGCGATATGGACCACGGCAGCATGGATCATGGTGACATGGCCGGCATGGATCACAGTGGCATGAATCATGACGACATGGCTGACATGGATCATGGCGAGATGAACCACGATGACATGGGCAAGGATACTGGCATGGATCACAGCGCCATGGGCCACGGCGGTAGGGATCACGGCGGTGACAGTTCCCTGCCGGAAGATCCGTTCTACGCTAAGGGCAGTGGCCTGATCCCGACCGCCAGCAACGGTGGCAAGTTTCTTTCCTACGCCGACCTGAGGGATCAGCAGCCCCTGTACGAGGACCGCGAACCGACCCGCGAAATCGAGCTTCGCCTGACCGGCAACATGGGGCGCTATGAATGGAGCATCAACGGCATCAAGTACGAAGACGCCGACCCCATCGTGTTGCAATACGGTGAACGGGTTCGCTTCAAGTTCGTCAACGAAACCATGATGACTCACCCCATGCACCTGCACGGTATGTGGTCGATTCTCGACGTGGGTGAAGGTAAGTGGAACCCGTTGAAGCATGTGATCAGCGTGGCACCCGCCACCACGGTATACATGGAAACTGAAGTGGATGCGCCGGGTGAGTGGGCATTCCATTGCCACCTGTCGTACCATGCCGCCTCGGGCATGTTCCGCAAGATTGTGGTGGAAGGCGGTCCGGACAGCACGGTGGCGGACGGACGGAAAAATGGACAACAGGGAGGCGAATCATGAAGCGTCTGTCGCTACCCCTGTGCGGCCTGTCTCTGGCAATGGCCATGCTGACCGGGCCCGCGATTGCTCAGGAGGATCCGGCCAAGAAAACCCAGACCGCCAAAACCTTCTGGGGCGTATCGGCGGAAAAACTGGAGTACCGCTACAGCGATTCCGACGAGGAACTGGCGGTGATTGAGGGCGATGCCTTCTACGGCACCGACGAGCTCAAGTTCCGCTGGCTGTTCGAGGGCGAGTGGGAGGAAGCCCACAACGCCTGGGAAACCCTGGAAAACCAGTTCGTTGCCCAGGTTCCTGTGGATGACTTCTGGGATGCCAAAGCGGGTATCCGTGTGGATACCCCGGAAGGAAAGGATCGGGTATACGGGGTGCTCGGGCTCACGGGGCTGGCGCCCTACTGGTTCGAGATTGACACCAACCTGTACGTTAGCGATGAAGGTGATGCCTCGGTAGACTTCGAGGCGGAATACGAATTGCTGATCACCAACTTCTGGATTGTGTCAGCCACCTTCGAGAGTCTGGTGGCGTTTTCCGAAGACCGGGAAATTGGCGTTGGTAAGGGCCTGAACTCTACCGAGGTCGGTTTGCGCCTGAGCTACGACCTGTTCGACCGGGCATTCTCGCCTTACGTCGGTGTGGTGCATGAGCGCAAATTCAGCGATACCGCCGATCTGGCCAGAGATTCTGGTGGCAGTACCGAAGACTGGTTTGCGGTGGTCGGGGCACGGGTGATGTTCTGAGAGCGGGCCAGTGGCCCGCTCTCAGCATTCATTGAACGCTCGGACCTCAGAGCATCTTTTTCAGCTCACCATAGTCCCCACCGGTGCGCAGCACCAGGGTGATATCGTCATCGTTCCGGTTGCGGAAAAACCAGCCGTGGTTACCGGTGAAGGCGGCTTCCAGCTCGCCTTCATCTTCCGGTACGCCGCGACCCTTTTCGTAGGAAATGGATTGGCCACTGCCATCGCCGTGGGTGTCGAAGTTGATGGGGCCACCTTCGGATACCCAGGAAAACCGGGCAACGGCGCCTTCTTCCATGGTGAGCTTGAATTCCGTGCCCTCGCCGGGTGTGAGTACCACGCGGACTTCATCCTGCCACTGAGGTTCCGCAGGTGCGGGGGCCGGTTCCGGCTCCGAAGCAACTTCCGGTTCGGCAACAGGCTCAGCCATCGGTTCGGTCATAGGCTCGGCAACGTCGGGTGCCGGCTGGCTGGCGGAGGACTGAACCGCAACCATCTCGGCATTCTCGTCAGCGGCGGCTTCCTCAGCCAGCTGCGTCTTGATCTCACCCATTTCGGTCAGCCCCAGAAGCTGGCCGGCACCGGTGGGGTCGAGGGCGTATTCCGCGGGCATCACCACGGTCACGAGCAGGATCAGTGCTACGATGGCGGCGATGAGGGTTGAGCGAATCAGCTTCGCGGTGCTGGGCAAT
>JAEPMM010000383.1 GCA_017643965.1 Marinobacter sp. | reverse complement strand
GATGATGCCGGTGGAACGGGAGTGGACTCTCGATGAGGCCGGCGCGCTGGCCGAAAAGGACACGCCGTGGCCGGGCCCCTACGGGCCCTCCATCGACCAGGTCCTGCTGAACGTTGCCGATCATTTCGGTGCTCGCTGCCATGCTATCCTGTTCTCTGGAATGGGTAACGATGGCGCTATTGCCGCCCCGATGCTGAAGGCCTACGGCAGCAGGATCTGGGTGCAGGAAAGCAAAAGCTGCGGCAACAGCTCCATGCCGGACTCGGTCGCCGCGACCGGGTGCGCCGCCTTCTGTGGCACACCCGAACAGCTGGCGCGGGAACTGGTCAAAACGATTGAAGAATCCTGCCTGCTCAAAGGCCGGCAAAACAGGGATTCCGCCTGAGGACATGAGTAATGAGTGAAAACAGCCAAACCCTCTCCTGCGTTATCATCCCGATGAACGGCCGACAGCTGTTGTTGCCCAACGTGACCATTGCCGAGGTGGTGGATTACGCCAGCAACGATGCCGGAGCCAACACGCCGGAGTGGCTGGTGGGCCACCTTGACTGGCGGGGTCTGGAGCTGCCGGTGATTTCCTACGACGCCGCCAACGGCGCAACGCTCACCATTCCCGGCGACAACCGCGGCCGTATCGTGGTGCTGAACACCGTCAGCGACCACCACCAGCGAGTGCCTTTCATGGCGCTGGTAACCCAGGGCATTCCCAGCCAGACCCGCCTGAACGAAGAGCAGATTCGCCGTCTCGATGGCGAGGCAGGGCCTGCAGATCTGATGCAGGTGGAGGTGGAAGGGGATACCGCGTGGATTCCGAATCTCGAGTACCTGGAATCGCTGGCGGCAGAGGTTGTCCGCTGATTGAACCACTGACCGGATCTGGCGGATGGCACTGTTGTTTGCATATGTTATAATGTTGCAAATTTTCCAGGACAGCGCCCCATGTCTGCCAACGCTCTTCCCTATCGCCCCCACAATCACGATGCCTGCGTTTCCCGGGCGCTGGCCGATGCCCGCGCCATTTGCCAGCAGAATAACGCCCGGCTGACACCGACCCGGGAACGGGTGCTTGAGCTGATCTGGCAGTCTCACAAGCCACTGGGTGCCTACGATGTGTTGGCGGTACTGGCGGAAGATGGCCACAACGCCGCGCCGCCCACTGTGTATCGTGCACTGGATTTTCTGCAACAGCACGGGCTGGTGCATCGCATTGCCTCACTGAATTCCTTTGTTGGCTGCACCCACGCCGGCGAGAATCACAACGGTCTGTTTCTGATCTGTCGCCAGTGCAGCAATGTGCTGGAGCTGACAGCCCCCGCGGTGGCAAGCGCGGTTTCCGAGGCAGCCTCGGCGGAAGCGTTCAGACCCGAAGACGTCACCATCGAAGTGGCCGGGCTTTGCCCACGCTGCCAGGCGGACGCCGGCAATGACTGAACCGCTGGTAGCACTGGATCAACTCACCGTCGCGTTTGACGGCCGTCCCATCGTGGACCGGGTCAGCCTCACCCTTCACCGCGGCGACATCATCACCGTGATCGGACCGAACGGCGCCGGGAAAACCACCCTGATCAAAGCGATTCTGGGCATACAGAAGGTGACCTCCGGCTCGGTCACCCTCTCCGACCGCCTCACCGTGGGCTACGTGCCGCAGCACCTGAACCTGGAAACCACGCTGCCCCTGAGCGTGCGTCGATTCATGAGCCTGAGTGGCCGCCGCCTGCAGGAGTGCCAGGCGGCGCTGGACAAAACCGGTGTCGGTCACCTGATGGACTCCTCCATTCATCACCTGTCCGGCGGCGAACGGCAGCGTCTGCTGCTGGCGCGGGCGCTGGCACGCAAGCCCGACCTCCTGGTGTTGGACGAGCCAGCCCAGGGTGTCGACATCAACGGTCAGGCGGCGCTGTATGACCTGATTCGGCAACTCCGCGACGATCTGCACTGCGGCGTCATCATGATTTCCCACGATCTGCATCTGGTGATGGCCGCCACCGACAAGGTGATCTGCCTCAACCAGCACGTGTGCTGCAGCGGCTACCCGGCGGACATCTCCCACGATCCCGCGTTCATCGAAACCTTCGGACAGCCGGTCGCCGAGAGCCTCGCGGTCTACCATCACCACCATAACCATCACCACGATCTGCACGGCGATGTGGTGGACAAAGAACGCCACCATGACCACAAGGAGTGCGGCCATGCCCATCATTGACGCCGTGCTGGATGACTTTTTCTGGCGCGCATTGATCGGCGGCCTGGGTGTTGCCCTGGTCGCCGGTCCTCTGGGCTGCTTTGTGGTCTGGCGCCGGATGGCCTATTTCGGCGACACCCTGGCCCACTCCGCGCTGCTGGGTATCGCCCTGAGTTTCCTGATCAGCGTGCCGCTGAACGTGGGGGTGATCATCACCTGCGTGGTACTGGCCATTGCCCTGGTGCTGTTCTCCCGCAGCCGCACCCTGGCCACCGACACCCTGCTGGGCATCCTCGCCCACAGCGCGCTGGCCATCGGCCTGGTCACCCTCAGTTTCATGCCGGACGTGCGGGTGGATCTGACCGGATTGCTGTTTGGCGATCTGCTCGCCATGAGCCGCCACGACCTGCTGTGGATCTACGGCGGCGCCGCGGTGATTCTGGTGTTACTGGCCACGTTGTGGCGAGGCCTGCTGATGAGCACCATTCACGAGGAGCTGGCGCGGGTTGAAGGCATCCCGGTGGAACGTCTGCGCCTGGTGCTGATGCTGATGTTCTCACTGGTGATTGCCGTGGCCATGAAGATTGTCGGCGTACTGCTAATCACCGCGCTGCTGATCATCCCCGCGGCCACGGCCCGTCGCCTGGCCCACAGCCCGGAACACATGACCCTTCTCGCCATGGTGTTCGGCTTCGTCGCGGTGGGCGGCGGGCTGAGCCTGTCCTGGCATCTGGACACCCCGGCCGGGCCGTCCGTGGTGGTCACCGCGTTCAGCGTGTTCCTGTTGATCTACGGCAGCGCCCGCCAGGCACGTTCCTTAACGCGGACGTTTCGCTGCGGGCAACACTGGTCTAAAGTGTAGGACATCGCTGATCGCCTCAACGGACCCGGCCATGGACAGCCCTCGCTCCGCAAACCGCTTCGAGAGAAGCCTGGCTCAACGCATCCGCTCACTGTGGCGCCCGTTTCTCTGGGTGCCCCTTCTGGTGCTGGCCTTCGGGCTGGCCGTCACCGCCAGCACGGCTTACCTGATGGCCGACCACACCCGCACGCTGGCTCAGCAGGCCTACTCTGCCCAGCACGATGCCCTGGTGTCGCGCCTGCACGCCCGGGCCGCCGCGCAATCTCCGGAACCGAAGATCGAGGACTGGCTGGCGTCGGTGTTTCCTGACGCGTCACCGAACCTGCTGACCATCCGGGTGGATACCCTGGAGCGACACAGCAAAACGCCG
>JAEPMM010000409.1 GCA_017643965.1 Marinobacter sp. | reverse complement strand
GGCAGTATCGGATTTCGAGTACGAATTCCAGCTGGCGGACATGAACCGCCGCCTGGCGCCAGAAGTCGAGAGTGTGTTCCTGACCCCGGCCAACCACCTGTCGTACATTTCCTCAACGCTGATCCGGGAAATCGCGTCTCTGGGCGGTGACGTGTCGGAATTCGTGGATCCCGCCGTTGAGGTCGCCCTGAAACAGAAGTTCCAGCAATCCTGAGGTAATCCCTGATGGCCCTGATGATTACCGATGAGTGCATCAACTGCGATGTCTGCGAGCCGGAATGCCCGAACGATGCGATTTCGCCGGGCGACGAGATTTACCTGATTGATCCCAACAAGTGCACCGAATGCGTGGGCCATTTTGATGAGCCCCAGTGCCAGCAGGTATGCCCGGTGGACTGCATCCCCCTCGATCCGCTGCGGCCGGAGACCGAGGCGCAGCTGCTGGAAAAGTACCACCAGCTGACCGGCAACTGATCAGGCCATTACAGCAGGGGTGGTAACGGAATGACCACCCCGTTCACGTTGAGGGCCAGATCCTTCAGCTCCGCCTCCATGCTCAAGCGGTCGCCCTGCTGCTCCATCATGCCTTCTTTTATCAACGGTGCCAGCTGCATCATCAGCGCCGGATACTTGTCCGCCAGCGCGGCAGGCAGACTCACCGCCACCTGACCGGTCAGCCGCTGCATGACCATCAGCATTTCTGCCCGCTCCTGGTCCGACAACCGGGGATGACCGATCATCACCTCACCGTTCACTTCACCTTCCGGTGTCATCAGGCTGATGGCCGGAAAGCCGACATTGAAGCCTTCCGCCGCCAGCCCCAACAGCGACTCATTGATGCGATTCATGCTGGCCATCTGATGCTCGAATGCCGCCTGCGAACCGCCCTGATCCATGGCAGCCATCTGCAGATCGGTCAGCGCCGCGGTCAGGGCACTCCAGCTGTCCACATCCAGGTCCTGCAGCACAAATTCCACACGGTGCGGGCCCGCGGTCTGCTCACCGGCAGTGATGCTATCCACCGTCGCCAGGGTTTCGCTGCTCACCCGTCGGTCGTTATCGGTGGCCCAGGTCTGGCTGGTCAGGGCGAAGCCTTCCAGCCGCACCGAGGGCTGCCCCGGAGCAGACCATTCCAGGGCGTCGAGATGCGCCTCACCTTCCCCGGTCCAGACTTCGCCACGCAAATGGCGCAGGCTCTGTTCGAGCCGGAATTCATTCACCGAAAGGGCCATCTCCGGGGAGGACACAACCATTCCAGGCCAGACCAGCGTCAGGTCGGCTTCGATACCGGCGCCACCGATATCGGCTCGGGCGAAGCCCCCCGACATCCGCAGCGTCTCTCCGGTCTGGTCGTTGTTCACCGACACCGCCGGCATGGTCAGCTCGACAATGGCCGTGCCCCACAGGCGGGTTTCCAGGGTCAACTCGGGTTGCTCCTCGGCGAACAGTTCCTTCGCCACCTCCGGCAAGTCCTCCAGGGGGGAAAATTCCATCAGGCTGCCTGTCACGCCATGGGAAACCCGGGCCTGATACTGGAACCGCAGGGGCTCGTCCCCTGCGGGATCATCAAACACCAGGGTGCCCTCAAAGCGGCCACCGAGATAGCCCCGACGGTAATCACCAGTGTCCACCCGGACAAACTGCTGTGACGCGTTCACCTCCGATGTGACCCTGTGCCATTGCTGCTCGGTCACCATGCCAACCCCAAAGGGCGCGGCGATGGCGGCGGCAAGGACAACCGCACCCACGACCATTCCTGTCTTTTTCAATGCTGTTCTCCGTCACACTCTGAGTTTATTGCCCGGTCAGGCGGTCCAGCAGGACCAGTTGCGACGCCAGCCGCTCTTCGCCTTCTGCCGGCTGATTCTGCAGGTAGCTGCCATCCGGCTGCAAGACCCAGGACTGGCAATTGTCCGCCAGGTAGGTGTCCAGGTCCTCACGCACCCGCGCAATCAGGTGCGGGTCTTCCAGCGGGAAGGCGGTTTCGATGCGGCTCAGCAGGTTACGTTCCATGCCATCGGCACTGGAACAGTAAACGTCCGGCCGGCCATTGTTGCCGAAGTAATAGACACGGGTATGTTCCAGAAAGCGACCGATGATGGATCGCACGCGGATGTTGTCCGACAGCCCCGGCACCTCCGGCCGCAGGCAGCAGATGCCGCGAATGATCAGGTCGATCTTTACCCCGGCCTGGGATGCCCGGTACAGCGCCTTGATCAGCTGTGGCTCGGTCAGCGCGTTGAACTTGAGAATGATGCGGCCTTTCTGGCCGTACTCCGCCTCACGATCGATCAGGCTCAGCAACCGTGTATGCAGGGTAAAGGGCGCGTGAAAGAGTTTCTTGATCTTCAGCGCCTTGCCCATGCCGGTCAGCTGCTGGAACAGCTTGTTGACGTCATCGCCGATCGATTCGTCACAGGTCAGGAAGCTGTAATCGGTATAGAGCCGGGCGTTGCCAGCGTGGTAGTTGCCGGTGCCCAGGTGAACGTAGCGACGCAGGCGCCCCTCTTCCCGCCGTACGATGAGGATCATCTTGGCGTGGGTCTTGTAGCCCACCACGCCGTAGACCACGATCACCCCGGCTTCCTGCAGACGGCTGGCGAGTTCAAGGTTTTCCGCTTCACTGAAACGCGCCCGCAGCTCAATCACCGCGGTCACTTCCTTGCCACGACGGGCGGCATCGGCCAGTGCTTCAACAATTTCCGAGTCCGCGCCGGCGCGATAGAGCGTCTGGCGGATCGCCAGCACCTGGGGATCTTTTGCCGCCTGGCGCAGCAGATCGGTCACCGGGCTGAAATTCTCATAGGGGTGCAGCAGCAGGATCGGCCGTTTGCGGATGGCATCAAACATCGAATCCTTGCTGCGGATCTGCCGCGGTATCGACGGTGAAAAGCCCGAGTAGGTCAGGTCCGGCCGATCCACCAGCCCGCCGACCGCCATCAGTCGGGTCAGGTTCACCGGGCCGTGCACCTGGTACAGATCCCGCTCGGTCAGACCAAACTCCTGCAACAGAAACTGAACCAGTTCTTGCGGGCAATTGTCCGCCACTTCCAGACGCACCCCGTCACCGAACCGGC
>JAEPMM010000194.1 GCA_017643965.1 Marinobacter sp. | reverse complement strand
GGTTACCGTCGTCACACTGTTGAGATGTGTCCTGAACTTTGTGGAGCAGACTTTCAGCGTTGGGTGAGAACGGCGCTAACTGTCCGATGGTGTCGAGTGACAACGCCGAAATAGCGGCCCAGGCATTCTTCGGATTGGAAAACTGTTTGAGGAGACTGTCGCTATGGAGATCATTCAGCCACTCGATACAAGAAGCGGTGAGCGTCGCGCAGAGCTGTAGACGTAACCCCGACTCTCTTTCTTCAGCAGCCTGTTGCCACATAACCGTGAAATGAGCTTTGACCGCGTCGAGGATTTTCGATGCTGGGGCATCGTCAGCTACATCATCGGGTTGCACAGTTCCATCGTTATCCTGTCCCAACAGTTCTACCTGGCGTAGGGCATCGCTCAGGTAGTCAGGGACAGCTGGCGACGAGCTCTGGAGGCCTGGCTGTTCAGAGCCGGAGGCTAGTAGGTGTTCAAAAATTGAGCGGGTGCGGGGGTCCAGAAATACAGGCTTGATATCGGCACTTGAGGTTCTAGCCCCCGCCTCAGCAACACCCGCTTCCAAGTCGGGGTGATCAACCTCACTCAGCGCGTCATGATGGTCAACTTCAGGCTCCTCGCTCTCGTCCGGCCGAAGTAAGTGCCGTGCCAGTCCGGGAACGAGAACCGGTTCCTCATCCTGGATTTTGAGCTTGCGGCTGATGCCGGCGAACTCCTCCAGCCCCACTCGAGTGTTGAGAGAAGGTGAGATCCAACGGCGCTCCTCATCCGAAAGACTGGCCCAGAGTCGAAGGAAAGCATTTTGCGAGCCCAGCCCGAAAAGCAACGCTGCCAGTAATCGCGAAACCTGCTGACTTTCAGCTTCTCGGTGCTTCCACACGAGAACCTGAACCTTGTTATCCGGAGCGAATACTTTCAGGAGTGCAGCTACGTGCGCGTTTCCGACGACACGGTAATCGCCATTCCTGGTCTTGCAAACCGAAACAGGATAGTGACTGGCCACAGCTAGAAGCGCGTCTTCAGTGAGGAGTTCTGGCCTACGTAGTCCAGAGTAGGAGCCGAGGATCACGTCCTCAACCTCGGTATCTAACCGTTCAAGTCTTAGTTGCGCAACGCGTAAAAATTTTAGGGTTCGCTTAGTTCCGGTCACGTTCTGCTCCTAACTGAATTCAATCGACATCAGGGGCGTTCGACCTTTGCCCCTCAAAAATCCTTTTTTAGGAGTATCACTGCCCCAGAAAGTGCGCAAGCACGCAGGCCGTCAAAAAACCGAGCCTTTTCAGCAAGTTAGGTAGGCTTAACGCCTACCATGTAACCATAAATGACCACCGAATCATAAAATATTATATGTAAGTAACTGATTTTTATGATTATGTTTTACCCAAGAAAAAACCGTTTATTTCACCAAGCTGGGAAGGAACTGGAACAGGCATTGGCGTCGTACTGGAAAATGCGTACGAAAAAGCCCGCTTTTAATCTCGACTTTGGAGCAAAACAAAGGCGAAGTGACCGCAAAGGCAGCTCTCCCGTCCAGCAAAATCGAGCAAGAAATCAGAAAAATCATCGTTTGTGAGGAGTCGCCCTCAAGCGCCAATAACTCCGGTAAACTAGATCTACGAATCAAGAAAAGTGAAACTCTAGGTGAGCTGAATATCCGCTTTTAAGATGCCAAGCCGAGTGCCCGGGCGAGAAAAATGCGTGACGACACAATCCTGGTTGTCGACCTTGAGGCGACCTGTTGGGAAGACCAGACGACACCCGCAGGTGATGCTCAGAGTGTCCACAACATGGAGATCATTGAAGTCGGTGGTGCCCTCGCCACTCGGAAAGGAAACCTGGTGGATGTCCGCTCGTTTCTGGTCAGACCAACCCGGAATCCTGTGCTGAGCGACTTCTGCATGGAGCTTACCGGGATCACCCAGTCGATGGTTGATGCCGCGCCCACGCTCCCCGAGACGATTGAGGCCATGAATGCCTGGCTGGGTGATCTGCCGGACGATTTCATCTGGTGCAGCTGGGGCAACTACGACAGATTGCATCTGGAAGCCCAAAGCCTGCTGGACGGGGCGCAGCCAGCTATCCTGGCCCGCCCTCATCTGAACCTGAAACGTATCTGGCGCCGCACCACCGGCCAGAAGAGGAAGAATGGTTTTGCCAACGCGCTAGCCTTTCACGGATTGGACTTTGAGGGCCATCACCATCGTGGTGTGGACGATGCGCGAAATATGGCCCGAGTCCTCCCGTATATGGATTGGTCTTTGGAACCCGAGTTGCTGACGCCACCGGAGGTGCCAGTATGAAACTGGTCTGTATTTCCGACACTCACAGTCTGCACCATCGCATACCGGATATTCCAGATGGCGATGTCTTGATCCATGCCGGTGACTGCCTGGGCCAGGGCACGCTGGAAAACATAGAAGAGCTCAATGAATGGCTCGGAACGCTGCCGCATCGGTATAAGATTGTGATTGCCGGTAATCACGACTGGGCCTTCCAGGAAACGCCGGAATTGGCACGGCAGGCACTAACGAATGCCATTTACCTGGAAGACAGCGGCGTGGAGATTGAGGGTATTCGGTTCTGGGGTTCACCCTGGACGCCCACCTTTATGGATTGGGCATTTATGCTGGAGCGTGGCCAGCAGTTGCACAAAAAATGGCAGCTTATACCGGGCGATACCGATGTGCTCATTACCCACGGCCCACCCAAAGGTATCGGCGATGAGGCAATCCTTGGATTCAAATGCCAGAATGTTGGCTGCATTGACTTGCTTGACCGAATCCAGCAACTCTCACTCAAAGCGCACATTTTTGGCCATATCCACGAAGGCTATGGGGAGTACCAGAAGGGGCAAACGACGTTGATCAATGCCAGCACCTGCACCGCTCGGTATGAGCCACGGAACGCGCCGATTGTGATAGAAGTTTGAAGCGGTCAAATTTGACCGGGGAGTCGAAATGACCGCAGAAGAGCTGATAACGCAACTACAAAAGTCCCCGCCGGAGACGCCAGTGCTGGTCGAGGGCTACGAAACCGGATTTGATGAAATTGTCGAGCTCACCCCCGAAGAAGTTGTTCGCTACCGGCATGCTCAGGAGTGGGATGGCGAATACCAGGCGCTAGACAGATTCTCCAATCCAGAATCCGGAGTGCTGCAAGCCGCGGTGATCCGGGGACGTAGAGGCCATCGAAGGTAAGGCCATGAAGGATAAGAAATCGTACAGCTTGAGTGACCTGGTGGCACAGTGTGACCCCGACGCGCCCATGCCAGAGACGCTCCGAGAGTGGGATCAGGCTGCGCCGGTTGGCTTGGAACAGGTCGTTATGGGTGACCAAGTGGATATTCGGGAGGCGGTGCTGGTTTTTGGCGAAAAACTGGCTGGCCGGTTCGATGCAGTTCAGCTGATCCTGTTTGGTAGCCGGGCCCGTGGTGATTATCACGACGAAAGCGATGCCGATGTAGCCGTTGTTTTGGCCGGACAGCCTGGGGATTTTGTGGACACCAAGCTGGAGATGGCGGGCCTGGCGTTTGAAGTGCTTTTGGATACCGGCGTGTTGATTCAGGCCTTGCCGGTCTGGGAGCGTGAATGGGCCAACCCGCAGGGCTACTCCAACCCAGAACTACTCGAAAACATTGTCAGGGACGGCATTGTGCTTTGGCGTGCCGGATAACTGCGCCGCAAACCTCGCATACTGATACTGTCGTAAAAATTAACCACCTCGCTGTACTTGCGCCACTCTTTCCAGCACACGATGAGCCGGCATCAACGGCACCTGACCGGTTCTCGCCAGAACATCAATCCAGATCTGGTTCCCGCGCTGAATGATCTCAGCAGTCCCGATGTGGCCTGACACCACGGCCGTGATACCCGAAATGGTTTGATTTTTTCCTTGGGCCCGGTTCCAGGGCCAGGTGCATTCAATGGCAAAACGCTCGGAGAAGGGTGTGTCCTGAACGGTTCGCCAATCATCGAAGGGGCTTTGAGCATGTACCAGCCCGAGCTGTCCGCTCTCGCACTCCAGCGTCATGGTGAGCGGCAACTGGTAGCGACACTGGGTTGCCAAATTTTTGTAAGAGGTTTCATCCAGAGTCGCAGCCCAGCCACCGCCCATCCCCCGGTGCTTGTATCGGTTGCGGTTATCCTCAGCGCCGGCGATAAACATCAGCTCATGGTTACCTATCACGCTGTATACCCAGTCGGTGTCCAGAACCCACTCCAGGAGAGCCCGGGATTCTGGGCCACGATCAATGGTGTCTCCCGGCAGAAACAGACGATCAGCCGCTTTGTTGAATCCAGCACCCGACAACGCGGTTTGCAGAGCCTCGAACTCGCCATGCAGGTCACCACAAACCCAGTCCACCCCGACAGGATTGGTCGCAAAAAAGCGGTGTGGAGTCAGTCGCATGCTCATCGAATCGTCACTCCTACGCCTAATCGTTCACCCACCGTCAACCTCCGGCAGAACCACCACGACCCGCCCATCGACATTCAAAGCCTGACCCTCACCCAGAGAAATCAGCCAGGGCCAGCCCCACCGAGTATGGCCGAACACGGTGAGCCCTTGAAATCCGGTTTCGAGCGACAGCGCTACCCCAGGATCACCCCGACGATCCGCCCGTTCCGGGTCGGTTGGGCCTTGATGGAGTAGCAGGATATCCGGGACTTGATCGGTCACCGACTCTAGTGCGGTCAGGAAATCGTCCTCGGTTCGCCGTTGGTTGCGATTCGGATTGCCCGCGATACCGCTGACGCCACCGATGTTCAGGTTGCCCAACACCCCAACCACCTCGCCATCCAGGAGGGTGGTGTTGTCTGGAAGCGCCTCGGGGTACTCCATCTGGTCGTGGTTCCCCAGGACGCCGACAACTTCGGGCGTGACCTCAGAAAACGCCTGGAACACCTCATCTACCGTTCCAGTACCGCCCCTTTTGTGGCAGTCGGGATAGTCGTACAGGTCGCCGCAAAGAAACACCGCGTCGGGAGCCGGAATGACACCTTCCCGAGACAATGCCGAAAGTGCCTCAGCCACAGGTACGCCGAGCAGCCGATTCTGACTGCCGGCTTCTCGCCCCTGGAGATCAGAGGTCAGCACAAGACTCTTCACATGACTCGGAAGGCCGGTGGCATAGGCTCGATAAAACGGCAGGCGATTATGCAGAGGCACACCGGCAGAGCCGCTGGTGCGGTGCGGCAAGGTGAAAAAGGGGTTCAGGTCGATCCGGGTGATCCTTAGCATGGAAAGCCTCTCGAACTGGCTCCGTATTTCCTACCACTCAAACAAAAAAGGTGACCAAACTGACCGCCCAAAATCTTGGTCGACGGGGGCTGGTTACCCCGCCCGCTTTGCATCAAAGTAGCGTCGAGTTTCCATGAGGTGCTTCATGGAGCCTTGCGCCATAAAGTCTAGGGCTGACGCTCCAAGGAAGGGAGGCTCACTGGTTTCCAGTCGAACCCGACGATTGGCGCGTTCGGCCGTTGGATACATGATCCTCAGGGATTCGTAGATGCCCAGGATGTAGCTGATGCGCTCCAGGGTATCCTGCGAGAGCGTTACGTGTGGCAACGTCTCATACTTGGCCAGCGTGCTCCGGGACACACCGCCGAGCAACTGCATCATCTCTATCTGGGTGCAGTCCCATTCGCGACAGATACCAAAAAAGCCTTTGAGAGCCACATGCCCTCTAGTTTTTTCGTCATCGAGGGCCATTATGTTCGTCCATCCTTGGGCTGCTCTCGATCTTCCACAAAGTCGTCACTGACGCCTTCAGAGTCGAACCACTCGTCCCAAACCGGATCGGTTGGTCGCTCGTAGCCTTTGACTGTCCCCTTTAGGCGTTCCAGAGGTGTAAGCTCCTGAGGGAGCGGCTCGGCCAGCTCGTCAGCATGGGCGGTGTGGGCATCTAGGCCGTCCAGGAGTTCTTTTTCGGTTGGGCGTTTGGTCTTCATGGCACACTCTCCGCAATCACAAGCAGGCCAACTCCGGGGCAGTGGGCTGCAGATAGTATGACTTTACCACCCGAACGAAGCGAGCTACATAGCCGCACTCGCCCAGTGGGGGCAGCCATTCGTCGGGGCCTTTGGCTCCCTTGCTCAGGCTCGCCTTGACCGGCAAAAGATTAACCGGATCATTGGCTATGGACCGGCGCTTCTGGCCAAGCCATTCTCTGGCTCCGCGATCCCAAACCCAGGCCAGCGGCACAACATGTTTTGTGCCCTCAAGGAACAAGCTTTTGGTACACGGTATGGTCGCAAAGCGAACATTCGGAATGGCCTTCAATGCCGCCCAATTTGCCTCCGTTTGAGGCTCGGGGTTGTCGTGTTTAGTGGGGGAAGTCCAGACTGGATGGTGGGTCAAGGTTTGTTGAAGGATTTATCAAGGAAATGTCAAATCCCAAACTTAGGCTTTGACATGGGGTAAATATCCACACACCCTGAACGGCTGAGCAATGAACTGGCCGACCTGCCACGCCCGGACACGATCACAGCCCCCCCGATTGTTCCGGCTTGG
>JAEPMM010000474.1 GCA_017643965.1 Marinobacter sp. | reverse complement strand
GGACAATCTCCCCGGGAGTAACGCCCAGCTCTTGGGCGAGAAAATCCGTCAGCAACAAGCCTTCCTTTGGCAACTGGACCCGCGCCAGATTGCTGTCCACAACGAACTGGAGTCTTGCATCCGAGGGGATGCCGGTTACGGCGCTGCGCCACTGACGGTGACCAAACGTGAGCCGCGCCGGCACCAGTCGTTTTCCCTCGACATAGAGAATACCGGGCTGTCGCTGAAGCGTGTAAATAGCGGAGCTGTTGACCGGATCTATGAACGCCGCCGCCAGATCCTGTTGCTGCACCCGCGCAAACTGGGTGTGAACCATCAGGGACACGGAATCAAACTGAAAATTGCCCACCATCACGATGGCGGTTGCCATCGCAATGCCACTTATTGAGAGCAGGGTTCGACCGGGACGTCGATCCAGCTGACGCACAATCATTCTCGACGGCTGAGAGAAGCGAATACCGGAGAGCAGCTTCTCGGCACCGGCAATCCGGTACCTCGCCGGCCCCTCCGGTCTCATGGCCTCGGCCGGGGGCAAGGCCGCGGCTTGACGAATTGCCCGCCAGGCCCCTGCCCAGGCCACCAGTATCGTCAACAGGCCAAGCAACACCAACCAACCCGGATGAATACGGAACAACAGCCCCGGAAACCGGTAGTAATCCATGTAGAGCTCCGCCAGCCCCCGACCTAGCCAAAATCCAAGAGCGAGCCCCACGGCCAGACCAATCACCGCAATCAGTATCACCAGTTTGCTGTAGTGCCAGGCAATCTGTCGGTTGCCGTATCCAAAGGCCTTGAGCACCGCGATGATATCCCGCTGGGTACTGATTAAACGGCTGATGACGACATGCAGAAGAAACATGGCGACCGACATGAAAATCAGGGGAAACACCGTCGCCATGGTCTTCAACTGGTCCAGTTCGTCACTGAGGAACCTGTGCGAGAACTGATGCTCCCTGCCATAGGCGCCTGTCGCCCCGTACCTGGCCAGGGACCGATCCAGATGATCAATCACTGTGGCATCCGACATGTTGGATCGCAGGGTCACCACAAGGCTGTTGAAAGCCCCGACCATATCAAACCCCGCAGCCAGCGCTTCCCTGTTCATCCACAGCACGCCATAACGCTCATAGTCCGGCAGCATCCCCCCCGGAGGAATCACATAAATAAACTCAGGCGATTCGACAATACCGGTCAGGACCAGCGACTGGCGCCTGCCATTGATGATGCCCGTAAACCGGTCACCGGGGGACAGATCGTGGGCTTCGGCAAAGCTTCCGATGGCCACGACCTCCTGGTTGCGTCCCGCCATCGGCAGTCGTCCCTCACGGATGAAAAGCCGGTTGATATCAGGTTGCGTGTTCGGTGGCAGTGACACCAGGCGGGCCGACACGGGATCCGTATATCCGGGCATCTCAAGCTTGGCGATGCCCTCAACCCGGCCTTCGGCGCGGGCCACCCCGGGGATCTTCGAAATCTCCTGCAGGACATGACGCGGGGCACGTTTGACGGCTGCAAACACTTCGGCAAACCGGTGCTGCTCGTAGTACTGCGCGCGCGTCTCCACAAGAGAGGAATAGTTCAGAACGGACATGACACACACGGCTACACCACCGGCGATCACCAGAGCGATGGCCACCACCTGGCCACGCAATTGCCAGAGTTCGCGCCGCAGTTTGATGTTGAGTGCGTTTCTGCCCATCAACTTACCTGCTCAGTCTTTTCACCATGACAGGGTCCGGGGATCCTGGCGCTCAGAATTGCGGTGTTCGCCGCTGATGTTGCCATCGGAAAGGGTTATGACCCTGTCGCCCATGGCCGCGATCGAAGCGTTGTGGGTGATAATAACCGTCGTGGTACCGGTTTCCCGGTTTGCCCTCGCCAGGGCCTCAAGGACCAGCACGCCAGTGGCTGAATCGAGCGCTCCCGTGGGTTCGTCACAAAGCAGCACAGCCGGACGCTTGGCGACAGCCCGGGCAATGGCAACTCGCTGCTGCTCACCACCCGACAACTGAGCGG
>JAEPMM010000053.1 GCA_017643965.1 Marinobacter sp. | reverse complement strand
GGTGGGTCAGACCGGCAGCCATTTCGGTGCCGGGCTCGGGGTGCTGGAGCTGACTGCGGCGCTGCATTACGTGTTCAACACGCCGCGGGACCGTCTGGTGTGGGACGTGGGGCATCAGGCCTATCCGCACAAGATTCTGACCGGACGCCGTGAGCAGATGGGCACCATTCGCCGCAAAGGCGGCCTTGCCGGCTTCCCCAAGCGCGCGGAGAGCGACTACGACACCTTCGGCGTTGGTCACTCCAGCACCTCGATCAGTGCCGCACTGGGCATGGCGCTGGCCGCCCGCATGCAGAACACCGGGCGCAAGAGCATCGCGGTGATCGGCGATGGCGCGATGACCGCCGGCATGGCGTTCGAGGCGCTCAATCACGCCGGTCACCTGCACGCCGACATGCTGGTGGTGCTGAACGACAACGACATGTCCATCTCCCGCAACGTCGGTGGCCTATCCAACTATTTCGCCAAGCTGCTGGCGAGCCGCACCTACAACCAGGTGCGTGACAGCAGCAAGAAGGTTCTGCAGGGCGCGCCCAACCTGATGGCGCTGGCGAAGAAGACCGAAGAGCATTTCAAGGGCATGATCGCCCCGGGTACGCTGTTCGAGGAGCTGGGCTTCAACTACATAGGCCCGATCGACGGCCATGACCTGCCCCTGCTGGTCGAAACCCTGGAAAACATTCGCGAGCTGGACGGCCCGCAGTTCCTCCATGTGGTCACCACCAAAGGCAAGGGCTTTGCCCCCGCCGAGGCCGATCCGATTGGCTATCACGCCATCAACAAGATCGAGCCGGTGCCGCCCAGCAAACCCGAGCCGGTCAAACCCAGGGCCTCGAAACCCAAATACGCCAACGTCTTCGGCCGGTGGCTGTGTGACGCCGCCGAGCAGGACCAGCGCGTGGTGGGTATCACCCCGGCAATGTGCGAAGGATCGGACCTGCTGGCCTTTTCCGAGCGTTTTCCGGACCGCTACCACGACGTCGCCATTGCCGAGCAGCACGCGGTGACCCTTGCGGCGGGCCTCGCCTGCGACGGCGCCAAACCGGTGGTGGCGATCTATTCCACGTTTCTGCAGCGGGCCTACGACCAGCTTATCCACGACGTGGCCATCCAGAACCTGGACGTGCTCTTTGCCATCGACCGTGCCGGTCTGGTGGGCGAGGATGGGCCAACCCACGCCGGAGCATTCGATATCAGCTACCTGCGCTGCATCCCCAACATGGTGGTGATGACCCCGTCTGATGAGAACGAAACCCGCCAGCTGCTCCACACCGGGCTGATGTTCAACGGCCCGGCCGCGGTCCGCTACCCCCGGGGCACTGGCCCGGGCGCGGCCATTGTACCGGAACTGACACCACTGCCGATCGGTAAGGGACGCGTTGTCCGGGAGGGGCGCGAGGTGGCGATACTGAATTTCGGCACCCTGCTGGCACCGGCGCTGGACGCCGCTGAGGCACTTGGGGCCACGGTGGTGGACATGCGTTTTGTGAAGCCACTGGACGAGGAGCTGGTGCTCTCACTGGCCGCTCGACACAGCCTGCTGGTCACTCTGGAGGAGAACGCCATCGCCGGTGGCGCAGGCAGTGCAGTGACCGAATGCCTCAACAGCCGCGAGGTGTGTCTGCCGGTGTTGCAACTGGGGCTTCCGGACACCTTCATCGATCACGGCAAGCACGGCGAACTGCTGCAGGACTGCGGGCTGGATGCCGAGGGTATTGGTCGTGCCATTGGCGCGCGACTGGAGCGGTTGCGCCACCAGACACTGAAAGCCGTCCGGTAATCGCCCGCCCACCCGGCTGTTCGACAGCTGGATGGGCGCAAGGCTCAGCCTTCCGGATCGTCGTCCTGGTGCGTCTCAAGCCAGTGGCCCAGCTTGCTTTGCTTGGTATCGAGGTAGTGCTCGTTGTGGGGGTTACGGCCAACGTGCAGGGGTACCCGCTCGGTTATCGCGATGCCGTAGGACGTCAGCGCATCCACCTTGCGCGGGTTGTTGGTCATCAGGCGCAGGCTTGAGATGCCCAGATGCTCGAGCATGTCTTTGCACATACTGTAGTCACGCAGATCGGCTGCGAATCCCAGCTTCTCGTTCGCTTCCACCGTGTCGGCACCCTGATCCTGCAGATTGTAGGCGCGGATCTTGTTCAGCAGCCCGATACCCCGACCCTCCTGGCGCAGGTACATCAGAATACCGCGACCTTCCCGGGCGATGCTTCGCAGTGCTTCCTCCAACTGGTAACCACAATCACAGCGCATGCTGTACAGCGCGTCACCGGTCAGGCACTCGGAGTGGGTGCGCGCCAGCATGGGCTCACTGCTGTTCAGATCACCCAGCGTGAGGGCCACGTGCTCCTTACCGGTATCCGGCTCTTCGAAGCCGTGCATATCAAATACCCCGAACGGCGTGGGCAACCGGCAAGTCTGGATGTAACGAACAGCCACAGTGTTTCCTCGTGGTTCAATCAATCGGGCCGCGCATTCTATCATGGGGCTGCCTTCTTGGCGTAGTCTCTGCACTGTCGCTTCTCCAGGTGAAATAGTTCATACAGCTTTACGATGCAGGTTCCGAAGCAGACCAGTGGCCACTGCGACCCCCTTTCTTTTCCAGCAACCGCACGCCGTCAATCACCATGCCGCGATCAACGGCCTTGCACATGTCATACAGCGTCAGGGCCGCCACACTCGCCGCCGTTAACGCCTCCATCTCGACACCGGTCTGCGCCGACAGCTTGCACAGGGTGAGGATATGCACCGAGGCGCCGTCCACGCCCGGGCTCAGCTCCACTTTCACCGAGCTCAGGTTCAGGGAATGGCACAGCGGGATCAGTTCGTGGGTTTTCTTGGCCGCCATGATGCCGGCAATCCGGGCCACCGCCAGCACGTCGCCTTTCGGATGCTGACCGTCCACGATCATTGCGAGGGTGGCTGGCGCCATGCGGATCCGGGCTTCAGCCCGCGCCTCGCGTTCGGTGACCTCCTTTGCGGTCACATCCACCATGCGGGCTTCGCCCTTGTCATCGAGGTGCGTCAGTTTGCTCACGGGCTCTCCTGTGCCCGGTTCACCGGGGCTGATTGAACGAAATTCATGACCTGTCAGATCCTCATGGTATCAGACTCGGTGGCGTGGACGACGGCCGCTGCTGCGCTCTAGACTCCGGGCCACCAGAGACTGATACCCGCAACACCCTGCCCGCCGTTACGGATGGCGGCGCCCCGATCCGATGGCGTCAGCCCGCCCAGGCCATAGACCGGCATGGCCGCCGCCGCGCCGTGTTGGCGAAACGCTTCCCAACCCATCACCGCTGCTCCCGGATGGGTGGGCGTCGGCGCAACCGGGCCCAGGGTGATGTAATCGGCATTCAATTCACGGGCATGATCAAGCTCCGCCGCGTTGTGGCAGGACACACCCAGCCATTTGCCGTCCGGGACCGGACGGGCATGGCACGCCTGCGCCGCCCGCCAGGGCAGATGCACTCCGGCCGCATCCGGCACGGCGTCGAGACGCTCGGCGCCCCCGTGCAGCAGGAGGCCGGTACCCCGATCACGGCCAATCATTACCAGATCACGCGCGACGGCCTGATATTCCGCAACGTTCAGTCCCGGTGCGCGCAATACCACCAGCGCGGGGCGGGCGAGGTTGACGCGCTCCTCGAACTGGTTGACCAGATCCGCGGGAGTGCGGTAATCGCCTGTAATCGCCAGCCAGGAAGGCAACCTCAGTGCCCGGATAATCGGCCGGTTGGCAGCGGGAAAAGCGTCATCCTGCAATGCCGACAACGGCAACCACTGCACCGGCTGCCCTTCGCGGCCAACCGCATCGCCCATGGCGTCGTCGGTGCGCCAGACATCAAGAAAGACGCGCTTGTCCCCGTAGTCGTGACGAATGCCGATGACCGGGCGCAGAGATGACATGGGAACCTGCAGACCGGTCTCTTCATGAATCTCCCGTACCAGCGCCTGCTGAACCGTTTCGCCGGCTTCCACCTTGCCACCGGGAAACTCCAGCAACCCGCCCTGATGCGCATGATCCGGCCGCCGTGCGATCAGCACCCGCTCCTCACGGATGATAACCCCGACCGCCACATGAACTTCCCTGCGAGCCATGATCAGGTGCGGTACTCGGCGTTGATGGTCACGTAATCGTGGGAGAAGTCACAGGTCCACACCCGCTCCTGAACCCCGCCCCGCTTGAGATCAATGGCAATGGTGATCTCTTCGCGATCCATCACCGCCTGACCGCGCGCCTCGGAGTAATCATCGGCACGACCGCCGTTGCGTACCAGGCAGACATCACCGAGGTGGATTTCCAGGGCGTTGAGATCCAGGTTCTCGACGCCGGCCCGGCCAACGGCCGCCAGAATCCGGCCCCAGTTGGGATCCGAGGCAAACAGTGCGGTTTTGACCAGCGGTGAGTGGGCCACGGTGTAGGCAACATCCAGCGCTTCCTGCTGGCTGGCAGCGTGACTGACCTCAATGGTGACAAATTTGGTGGCGCCCTCGCCGTCGCGGACGATGGCGTGGGCCAGGTCCAGGTAGACCTGCTGCAATGCCGCTCTGAGCCTGGGCAACAGCGGGCTGTCGCGGGTAATCTCGGGCCCGCCGTAGCGGCCACTGGCGATCAGCATACAGGCGTCGTTGGTGGAGGTGTCACCGTCGATGGTGATGCGGTTGAACGATTGCTCTCCCAGCTCGGACGCCAGGGTTGCCAGAACGTCCGACGTAATGTTTGCGTCCGTGGCGATAAACCCGAGCATGGTCGCCATGTTCGGGCGAATCATGCCGGCCCCCTTGCTGATGCCGGAGATGGACACCGTGTGGCCCTCAAGATCCAGCTGACAGGACGCCCCCTTGGGGCGGGTGTCGGTGGTCATGATCCCCGAGGCTGCCTCGACCCAACGGTTCTCGGCAGTGCTGGCCAGTAACGCAGGCAGGGCGGGGATGATCTTGTCCACCGGCAATGGCTCACCGATCACGCCGGTGGAGAACGGCAGCACTGCTGACGGTGACACGCCCGCGGCATCAGCCAGTGCCTGGCAGCAGGTCTGGGCATCGTTCATGCCCCGCTCACCGGTACCCGCATTGGCATTGCCGGTATTGATCAGCAGGTATCGCGGCTCGCCCTCGGCCAGATGACGACGGCTGAGTGTGACCGGCGCGGCACAGAACTGGTTGCGGGTGAAAATGCCCGCCACCCGGCTTCCCGGCTCGAGCTCAAAGATCACCAGATCCTTACGGCCCGGCTTCTTGATTCCGGCACTGCCAATACCCAGCCGAACGCCGGCAATCGGAAAAAACTCGGGCAAGGTTCCTGGACCTACTGCCATGGTGACTCTCCTGATGTCTTCATGAAATCGCTGTCGCGGTAACGAAAAACCCGCAGCCTGACAGGGTCAGAGTGCGGGTCGTCGGATGTTTTGCCGAGCTGCGGAGTTAGCTGACCTTACCGCAACACTGCTTGTACTTCTTGCCGGACCCACAGGGACAGGGCTCGTTTCGACCCACTTTACGCTCCTGTCGAACGAACGTTTCCGGCGTACCCTGCTGGCTGTCGCGGTCGCCATCCTGGGCCTGGCTCTGGGCCGTGGCACTGGTTTCATCGTGACGCAGCTTGGCGCGGGCCAGTTCACGCTCCAGTTCTTCCTTGCGCCGACGCTCAATCTCTTCCATTTCCTCGCGGCTCTGCACCCGCACGTGGCTCAGCACCCGCGTCACGTCCCGCTTCATGGTCTCGAGCATGGTTTCAAACAGGTTGAAGGCTTCGCGCTTGTATTCCTGCTTCGGGTTTTTCTGGGCGTAGCCCCGCAAATGGATGCCCCGGCGCAGGTGATCCATGTTGGACAGGTGCTCCTTCCACAGGGTATCCATCACCTGCAGGAACACCTGCTTTTCAAACTTGCGCATGGAGTCTGCACCGGCCACGGCTTCCTTGGCCTGATACTCACTGACGATTGCCTCCAGAATCTTCTGACGCAGGCTTTCCTCGTACAGCTTGCTGTCCTCATCAAGCCACTTCTGCACCGGCAGATCGATGGCCATCTCAGACTGCAACTGGGATTCAAGGCCAGCCACATCCCACTGCTCCGGCATGCTCTGGGGCGGAATGTACTCGCTGACCAGCGCATCCACCACGTCCTCACGGATGGTGGTCACCATCTCGGAAATATCGTCCGATGACATCACCTCATTGCGCTGTTCGTAAATCACCGTGCGCTGGTCGTTGGCCACATCATCGTATTCCAGCAGGGTTTTCCGCATGTCGAAGTTACGGCCTTCCACCTTGCGCTGGGATTTTTCGATGGCGTTGGTCACCATGCGGTGCTCAATGGCCTCGCCCTTCTTCATGCCCATGGCCTGCATCAGGCTCTTGACACGATCCGGGGCGAAAATACGCATCAGGTTATCTTCCAGCGACAGGAAGAAACGGGAGGAGCCCGGATCACCCTGGCGACCGGCACGACCGCGCAACTGGTTATCGATGCGGCGGGATTCGTGGCGTTCGGTACCGATGATGTGCAGACCACCGGCCTCCAGCACCTGATTGTGACGCTCGGTCCACTCGGCCTTGATCCGCGCGGCCTCTTCCTCGGTCGGGTTTTCCATGCCCGCCACCTCGAACTCCCAGTTACCGCCCAGCACGATGTCGGTACCCCGACCGGCCATGTTGGTGGCAATGGTGACAGCACCGGGGCGACCGGCCTGGGCAATGATCTGGGCTTCGCTCTCGTGCTGCTTGGCGTTCAGGATCTTGTGATCAATACGCGCCTTCTTCAGCAGCATGGACAGCAGCTCGGACGCCTCGATGGACGCGGTACCCACCAGAATGGGACGACCCTCAGCGGTGACGTCCTTGATTTCATCAATGATGGCGTGGAACTTTTCTTCCTGCGTCAGGTAGATCAGATCGTTGTAGTCAATCCGCTGAATCGGCTTGTTGGGCGGGATCACCACCACGTCGAGACCGTAGATCTGGCGGAATTCGAACGCCTCGGTATCGGCAGTACCGGTCATACCGGCAAGCTTGTCGTAGAGCCGGAAATAGTTCTGGAAGGTGGTGGAGGCCAGGGTCTGACTCTCGGCCTGGATCCGCACCCCTTCCTTGGCCTCGATAGCCTGATGCAGGCCTTCGCTCCAGCGACGCCCCGGCATGGTACGACCGGTGTGTTCGTCAACAATCACCACCTGATCACCCTGAACGATGTAGTCCACATCTTTCTGGAACAGGTGATGGGCTCGCAGGGCGGAATGCACGTGGTGCAACAGGCTCAGGTTGGCGGCTGAATACAGGCTTTCACCCTCTTTCAGCAGACCGCGCTCCAGCAGCAGTTCTTCGACCTTTTCGTGGCCGCCCTCGGTGAGTTCCGCCTGGCGGGATTTCTCGTCAATGGTGAAGTCACCACTGGGCTCGCCCTCCTCGCTGACCTCCCCTTTCTCCAGGTTCGGAATCAGGGTATTGATGGCCTGGTAGAGCTTGGAGCTGTCCTCGGCGGCACCGGAGATGATGAGCGGGGTACGGGCTTCGTCAATGAGAATGGAGTCGACCTCGTCGACGATGGCGTAATGCAGGCCGCGCTGGACCTTGTCCTCGGTGCTGAACGCCATGTTGTCGCGCAGATAATCGAAACCGAATTCGTTGTTGGTGCCGTAACAGATATCGGCCTCGTAGGCGGCACGCTTTTCTTCCGGAGCCTGGCCGGCCACCACAACGCCGACCTGAAGTCCGAGGAACCGGTACAGCTTGCCCATCCACTCAGCGTCACGGCGGGCCAGGTAGTCGTTTACCGTTACGACATGCACGCCCTTACCGGGCAACGCGTTCAGATACACCGCAGCCGTGGCCACCAGAGTTTTACCCTCGCCGGTCTTCATTTCGGCGATGTGCCCCTCGTGCAGAGTGATACCACCCACCAGCTGGACATCGTAGTGGCGCATGCCCATGACCCGGCGACTGGCCTCTCGCACGGTGGCAAAGGCCTCCGGCAGGATCGCATCGAGCTTTTCGCCTTCATCAAGCCGGCGACGGAACTCGGCGGTCTTGCCTTGCAACTCGGTATCGGACAGGTTGCCAAACTGCTCCTCAAGTTCGTTAACACGCAGCACCGTCTTGCGCATTCTCTTGATTTCTCTGGCGTTTTTACTGCCGAACATCTTCGTTGCAATCTTTGTGAACATAGACCACTGCTTCTTTGATTAATCGGAGGAAGCCGGCATTCTAACCTTATTTGCCGGCAGTACAAAAGACAGGGCTCACACCGGCGCCAATTGCGCGGGTGGCATCACGCTGCCCAAGGTAAGGTCCTGATATTACGGGAGTGGTTAACAAAGGGAAAGGCGCGGGGGCAGGATCAGCCCCCGACTGACAGGATCAGCGGCTGGCGCGCTGGATGTAGGTTTCCGGGTTTTCCGATTTGCCGTTACGAATCACCTCAAAATGCACGTGCGGGCCGGTGGAGCGGCCGGTGCTGCCCATCAGCGCAACCACCTGCCCTTTCTGAACCACGTCCCCGACATTAACCTCTACCGATTTGGCGTGAGCGTACCGGGTGACCAGACCGTCACCGTGGTCGACCTCAACCAGATTGCCGTAGCCATAGCGCTCGTCCGCGTAGGTCACCACACCGCCAGCCACAGCAATAATGTCGCTGCCCTCTTTGCCGGCCAGATCAACACCGGCATGCCAGGTGCGCTTGCCGGTGAACGGGTCCGACCGGTAACCGTAGCGGGAGGACAGCCACCCCCAAGTGATCGGACGCCCGGCAACAAACAGCTCATCTTCCAGCTTCATACGGGACGCCACCTGATCCAACAGCCGGAGCTGCTGCTCACGATCCTCTATACGCCGTGCCAGCTGATCAATCATCGACGTCAGCTCCGGGGCCGTAAACGAGTCCCCGGAAAGGCCGGCATCTTCCGGGCCACCCACGGCAGCCGGCTGATCAAAATCAAATTCGTCGCTGGCCACCAGACCAGACTCCACGAAGCGCTGACCCAAGGCATCCAGCCGCAGCAAACGCCCCTGCATTTCGCCCAGGCGCAGCGTCAGCGCATCAATCTGTTGCTGAACGTTCAGCTCGATCTCCGCCAGCTCTGATTTCTGGGTGGTCAGCTTGGCCTTCCACTCGGTCACCAGTTCCGATGGCGTGGGTTCTGTTGCGTCAGCCTGACTCACGGCCACGCGGTAACCGGACCAGCTTGCCAGCGCCAGCAGCGCCATAAGAACCACGATCAGTGCGGCGGCAACCGGGGCATTTACAGCAACCACTCGGGATTTGCCGTGGCGCTTGCCAACGAAAATAATATTCATACCGTCTTCTGTTTTCATAGAAGAGCCGCAACCCGATCCTGTAGTGTTGCGCCTCAGAAGTTCTGAGTGGGCCTGCCTTCCTTGGCAACAACTACGTACTTGAAATTATCGCAGTCGCCCGTGGACACTCATGCATAAGACAATGTAAAAAGAGTGTAATACAGGGACTGCCTCCAAACTGTGCTGAAGTGTAACCAATCGTAACCGGAGTCGTCGAGAAAAAACGCGGCCATGAAAAAGCGATCAGACCTCAAATTGACCCCGGACACCTTTCGCCGTGCACCGGTGCTTCGCGAACTGATGAACAAAGCGGAGCTGCATCAGCAAGCGGAAGCCGTGGTGCTTTCCGCCCTGCCCGATCATCTCGCCCGCGGTGCGCGCTTTGTTGCATGTCACGAGGGCGAACTGGTGCTGTCGGCAGAAACTGCCGGCGCCGCCAGCCAGATCCGTTTTCGCCAGCACGAGATTATGGAACGCTTACGTACCGAAGAGCTGTTCCGATTTGTCTGGAAACTGAAGGTCAAAGTGGCGCCGGCGCGGTTCCGCAATAAACCGAAATTCGAGAAAGCACCGCTCAGTAATGAAAATGCCCGGCTCCTCAAAGAGGAAGCCGGGCACACGAAGGACAAACAATTACGCGAGGTTCTCGAAAAACTCGCAAGCCACGTCCGGGATTAAGGCATCCAGCCTTAAGCCTGGGCCGCCAGCACAGGCTTCATGTAGGAAATCGGAGCAGTGGCTTCGTCGTCAAAGGTTACCACTTCCCACGCATCCTCTTCAGCCCTGAGCTTACGCAGCAGCTTGTTGTTCAGATCGTGACCGGATTTAATGCCGCGGAACTCGCCAATCAGGCTGTTGCCCAGCAGGTACAGATCGCCGATGGCATCCAGCACCTTGTGCTTGACGAATTCGTCATCGTAACGGAGACCGTCTTCGTTGAGAATCTTGTAGTCATCCACCACGATGGCGTTATCCACACTGCCACCCAGAGCCAGGTTCATGGCACGCAGCTTCTCGATATCACGCATGAAACCGAAAGTACGGGCCCGGCTGACCTCCTTCACGAACGACGTGCTGGAGAAGTCAACAGTGGCAGTCTGGGCGCGCCCCTTGAACACAGGGTGATCGAAGTCGATCCCGAAGCTGACCTTGAAGCCTTCAAACGGCAGGAAGGTCGCCTTCTTGTCGTCCTCTTCAATGGTCACTTCGCGCTTGATGCGGATGAAACGCTTGGCAGCGTCCTGCTCGGCGATGCCGGCAGACTGCAACAGGAACACAAACGGACCGGCTGAACCGTCCATAATGGGCACCTCGGCAGCACTGAGCTCCACAAAGCAGTTGTCGATACCGAGACCAGCCATGGCAGACAGCAGATGCTCCACTGTGGCCACACGGACACCGTCTTTTACCAGCGTCGTGGACAGCATGGTCTCACCAACATTTTCGGCGCAGGCGCGGATCTCGACCATCGGGTCCAGATCGGTTCTGCGGAAAATGATCCCTGAATCAACAGGTGCGGGCTTCAGGGTCAGGTAAACCTTCTCCCCTGAATGCAACCCCACACCGGTTGCACGGATAGTGTTTTTGAGTGTCCGTTGTCTGATCATCGGTTCATCATTCCGTCACAAATTGGCGATATTCTGGGCAAAAATCTGCTCGGAGAATATCAGAAAGTCAGACTGAGTACCATTTAACCAATCTGGCTTTGCCTGAAATTTACAATAAGCCCACACACGGCAATCCAATGCACGCTTAACCCGGCGTTCTGGTTCTCTGATTCGTCAGAAAACCGGGACCGGATCACACTTGCAATAGTTTATCAATCAGCCTGACGGCGAAGGAATGCGGGAATATCGAGATAGTCGACTCCCTGCTCTTCGCTTTCCTTGCTCTGATCGATTGCCACATTACCATGGGCCACGGCACGACGACGCAGCACTGCAGGCCGATCCAGCTGGTTGTAATCGGTCTTGCCGTCCAGGGAGCGGGTGTTGTCCACTACCTTGGTCGGTTTCTCACGATCACCACCGAGGCCGGTCGCGACCACAGTCACTTTCAGCTCGTCGGTCATTTCCGGATCAATCACGGTGCCCACAACCACGGTGGCGGAATCCGACGCGAACTCACGCACAATGTCGCCAACCTCGGAGAACTCGCCCAGATTGAGGTCCATGCCGGCGGTGATGTTGACCAGAATACCCTTCGCGCCCTGCAGGTTGATATCTTCCAGCAGCGGGCTGCGAATGGCCGCTTCGGCCGCTTCGCGGGCACGGTTTTCGCCGGTTGCGCGGGCGGTGCCCATCATCGCCATGCCCATTTCGGACATTACGGTTTTCACGTCGGCAAAGTCGACGTTGATCATGCCGTTACGGGTGATCAGGTCAGCAATGCCCTGAACCGCGCCCAGCAGCACGTCGTTGGCCGCAGCGAAGGCGTCCAGCAGGCTGGTCTTTTTACCCATAACCGCCAACAGTTTCTCGTTGGGGATGGTGATCAGGGAGTCAACGCTCTCTTCCAGTTCCTTCAGGCCGGACTCCGCTACACTCATGCGCTTGCCGCCCTCAAACTGGAACGGTTTGGTCACCACGGCCACGGTCAGAATACCCAGCTCGCGGGCCACTTCGGCCACCACAGGCGCTGCGCCCGTGCCGGTGCCGCCGCCCATACCGGCGGTAATAAAGACCATATCGGCGCCCTTGATGGCCTCGGCAATACGGTCACGGTCTTCCAGGGCCGACTGGCGCCCCACTTCCGGATTTGCACCCGCGCCCAGGCCCTTGGTGATGTTGCCACCCAGCTGGATGATCTGACGGGCATCCATATCAAACAGAGCCTGCGCATCGGTGTTGGCGCAGATGAATTCCACACCTTCAATGTCACTGTTAAGCATGTGACGAACGGCGTTGCCGCCACCGCCACCTACACCCACTACTTTAATGACAGCGTTTTGC
>JAEPMM010000011.1 GCA_017643965.1 Marinobacter sp. | reverse complement strand
CCTCGAGTCGTTTACTGGCTGAGGGACGTCCGTGTCATGGCGGTTATTTCCTGCCCAGATAACGACGAATCGTATCCTGCCAGCTTGCCGATTCCGTCACCGTCAGCACCTGTTCTGATACCGGCCCACGAATTCTGCTGCCGGCAGGCAAGGCAAAACCGTAAAGCTGTTGCTGGAAGATGTCCGGCAGCAGTGTAAGCCGCTTCTTACCCATCTGCAGATTGCGGTACTGCATCAGCGCCCGGTCGTACACCACGGCGTCTGTCTCGCCATTGGCGACCGACAGCATGGCGGCGGTCAGGTCCGGATACAGTTGATGCCGAATGCGCTCGTCCCGCAGATAAGCCTCGCTGGCCGTTCCGGCGATGGTCGCGACATTGGCGCTGATCAGATCTTCCGGTCCCTGGATCTGATGCTGAAGGTTGCTGACGGTCAGTGAGGAGGTGATAGCGGCGGTAAAGCTGGCTACCATGATCAACCCGGCAAACATCCACGCCAGGGCGACGGCGCGCCCGGCAAAGGACACCGGGGCCTTGTCACCGTAACCCACGGTGGTCATGGTGACGGCGGCCCACCAGAAACTGGCGCCAATGCCCTTGATGGGATCACCGCCGAACTGTTCCGGATTGCGTTTGCGCTCGAACAGCCACAGCACGAAGCCCACGCCCAGCAGCAGCGCACCGAGCGCAATAATCACGCTGACAAACTGCCAACTGATCAGTGCCCGCAAGCTCGTCCAGAGGCCTTGCTCCGGTGCCGGCGGCACGGCAATGGACAGGCCTGTCTGGAAGAACGGGTGGGTGAAGTCAAACTTCACCTCCCGCTCGGCGGTCATGGTCAGTGCACCGACGGCGACGTCGATATCGCCGCTTTCCACCTGAGCAAGCAAGTCCCGGAACGATAGCGGAACCAAAGTGTAATCACGGCCGATGCCGTCGGCGACTTCCCGCCACAGATCTACACTGATCCCTTCCCATTCACCGGATTCCGCCTCCACCACAAACGGTGGCACCGGGGTGATCCCCACCTTCAAGGGCTCGGATTGAGCGGACAGCTGGCCTGCAGCCAGTGTCAGCAGTATCAGAGCGAACAGACGGCTCCATGTTTTCATTATTTTCTCCTTTCCATGGTGCGTTATTCGAACGAAGAGCTGATTACATCGCGATAGTTCCGGATGCGCTGCACATAGTGCACCGGCTCATAGCCACGGGCATAGCCGTAACGAGTCTGTGGGTAGTACCGCTTGTCCGCTTTCAGGGGCAGAACTTCTTTCATGTCGTCCCACGAATCCGGATTTTTACCCAGGTCCCGCGCCAGCTGGCGGGCGTCAAGCAGATGCCCCCGGCCGATGTTGTAGCTGGCCAGTGCCAGGAAAGTGCGGTCCGGTTCCGGAATGGTATCCGGCAGACGACGATGGCGGTCGGCCAGGTAGCGGGCGCCGCCATCAATGGCGGCAACCGGATCCAGCCGATCGGTTACGCCAAGAGATTCAGCGGTGTTTTTGGTCAGCATCATGATGCCGCGTACGCCCGTTGGCGACACAGCGGTAGGATCCCAGTGGGACTCCTGGTATGACAGCGCTGCCAACAGATCTGCAGGCATGCCGGTGGTGGTTTCTGCTTCGGCAAAGTGACTGCGGTAGTCGGGCAGGCGGTCGTCGATGCGTCGATTCAGGGCCCGCAGGTCGACGAAATCGAAATCGCCGATGTAGGCGTAGTAGCGGTTCTCCATATAGCCGATGGCTTCGTCACCGGCGGTGCTGTTCATCCATTCGCGTGCTGTGCCCGCCAGATCGGTGGCGCCAGCGGGCAGGTACCAGCCCAGGTTTTTGCCCGTGGTCAGGTTCATCGCGACTTCGAGGTGAGGGAAATGGCGACGCATGACCTGCACGATGTTGGAGTCGGCAACGGTGCAGTCGAGTGATTGCTCGGCCGCGGCCGAGAGCAGGATTTCCGTCGTTCGGCTGTCATCCTCCTCGAACGTGATGCCTTCGTTCTCCGTTGCCAGCC
This sequence comes from Marinobacter sp., assembly GCA_017643965.1. Lineage (GTDB taxonomy): Bacteria > Pseudomonadota > Gammaproteobacteria > Pseudomonadales > Oleiphilaceae > Marinobacter. Next base: position 18,491 of record JAEPMM010000011.1, on the reverse strand, counting down.
CGTTGAGGGTTTCCACATAGCTGGAATCTGCGGTCACGGCAATGCCGACGCCGGTCATGGCATCAGTTGTCCGAGGCATCGGACGCATTTCCCGGTGGCACACCAGCTGTTCGGTAATTTCGGTGTGGGCCGGACCCTGAGTAAAGCGCTCTGTCCGCGACGGCAGGTGTGTCAGGCCGGCCGCGGCAAGGTGGGTCGCGCCGGATTCCAGGGCCTTGATGACCTCGGCGGTGGAATCGTACATGGTCCAGTTCACCTGCCAGCCCTTGCTCTCGGCAAACCGGGTAATCAGGCTGTACTCCGGACCAATGGGATTCTCATGGCGGTCCAAGTAATAGGTGGTGGACCCATTGCGGGTCGCAACTTCCAGAATGCCGGTTTCTTCGGGGGGTGCCAGCTGTTTGGCGGGCTTGGAACCGGCACTTTCGCTCTGACCACAACCTACCAAAGTGGTGAGCAGGCAGGCAGACACAGCGTACTTCAGAATCGGAGTCATCACAGACCTCTTCTATTTATACATTGTCCGTCGAGTTACGAATCGGTAACCGAACTGTATCACCCCTGAAATGGTGAAATAGGTATTTACCGCTACTTAAGCCCCTGATGAGTGACCAATTGGCCTGTTAAGGGAAGATAAAAATGGCGATACCTGGCGGGTTTTGCGGGGCTTCCTTACACTGGGCTTTCCACGTTCGATGGATGCCCCATGCACGCCTTGTTCAGTTCCTGTCTAGCCTATGCTGCATTATTGGCCGGCATATTGGCTTTTTTGCCCGGCGCGGGGTTACTCGGAGCGCTGGCGGTCAGTCTGGCCGTGGTGTTGGGCTGGCGCTCCATGCGAATGGTGCCCCGGGTTGTGTTCATCGTGGCCGGATTGGCGCTGGTGTTCGCGCTGGGGCGTGATCCGGTGCTGATTGCTGGCGCTGCCACCAACATGACCCGCCTGGCCGGACTGATCCTGGCGGTGCTGTTGTTGTCGTCGGTACTGGCTCGCTCCCGGGACCTACAAAAAATCTCCTCCAGTCTGTTCAGCGGTGCGCCACGCGCCCGCTATGCCAGCGTTACCTTCGGCACGGCTCTGGTTGCCGTGCCTCTGAATTTCGGTTCGGTTGCCGTGGTGGGCAGCCTGATTGCCGAGCGCATTCGCACTGACGGCGATAGCAGCGCCACCCGTAACGGCACACGGGCGGTGCTCCGTGGCTTCGGTGTGTCACCGATCTGGTCTCCCCTGTCGATTTCCGTGGCGCTCACCCTGACATTGTTGCCCGGGCTGGGCAGTGCGCAGTTGCTTTCGGTTGCCCTGCCGTTCGCGTTGCTGGTGTTGCTGGCGGGTTTTTTCTGGTGTGAAGCGGAGCCGGCGGCGATCGCGCCAGCGCCGGAGGACCGTGCCGGGTGGGCGAGCTGGTTGCGATTCGGCGGCATTATTGCCGCCACCTGTGTCGGGGTGTTTCTGTTCAGCCGCACCTATGGCCTCAGTTACGCCCGCGCGGTGACGTTGAGTTGCCTGTCGGTGGTGGTGCTGGGCTGGGTGTTGTCCTGGTTCAATGGCAATAACCCGAGGCTGCCGAACATGGCCAACGTCAGTAACGAGCTGGCCATTGTGGGCGGCTCGGCGTTTATCGGGTCCATCATCAGTGCCGTGGTGCTGGGCCAGATGGGCGGTGCGGTCAGTTTACCCGCCTGGGCCTGGCCACTGCTGGCGGCGCTGGTGCCCTGGGGCTTTTTCCTCGCCGGGCTTGCGGGGGTCAATCCGATCGTGATGGGCACCCTCGCCGGCGGTATCCTCGGTTCGGTATGGCCCGGCGATGCCATGCTGGGCCTGGGTTTTGCCATGGTCTCGGGTTGGGGCATAGCCGCCTTCGGTACCCCGTTCGTGGCCAATGCGCTGATCATGGAGCGGCTGACCGGTTACCCGGCGCGAGATGCCTCACTGCGGTGGAGCCTGATGTTGTCGTTGAGCGCGCTGGCTTTTGCCAGCGTGATCGCTTCCATTCTCACAATCTGGCTTGGGTGATCTGGCTGAACCTGGGGCATTGCACGAAAAACAAATAGCGGCCTACTGAAAAGCACCTATGGCTATTTTCCCGGCCCTCTGTTACCGTGCCCTCATCCTGCCTCTAAGGATTCCCGCAGTTTCCGGCACCAGTGCCGCTTTGCGACCCATCCGATACGACCTGTCAGAGGACGTCACCCCGTTACCGGCGCGTGACCGTAGTCGTCTTTTTTTCCATGAATTTTCATGGCATCTGCCCGCATTCGCCGACGACGGTGTTCGTGGAGGCAGAATCAATCAAGAGTACTTATATGAATTTTTCTTCCCTCGGTTTGTCCGAGCAGCTCGTCCGTGCCACTTCCGATCAGGGTTACGATACCCCTTCGCCCATTCAGCTTCAGGCCATTCCTGCAGTGCTGTCGGGTCGCGATGTGATGGCTGCGGCCCAGACGGGCACCGGTAAAACCGCCGGATTTACACTGCCGATCCTGCAGCGCCTTGGCGAAAACCCGCGCAATGGCAAAGGCCCCCGCGCGTTGATACTGACGCCAACACGGGAGCTGGCAGCACAGGTTCACGACAGCGTGAATCTCTACAGCAAATACATTCCCACCAAGGCTGCAGTGGTCTTCGGTGGCGTAAAAATCAATCCGCAGATGATGAAGCTGCGCAAAGGCGTTGACGTTCTGGTGGCCACACCGGGCCGTTTGATGGATCTTTACCAGCAGAACGCTGTGCGCTTCAACGAAGTGGAATTCCTGGTGCTGGACGAAGCCGACCGTATGCTGGATATGGGCTTTATCCGCGACATCCGCAAGATTCTTGCGCTGCTGCCGGCCAAGCGCCAGAACCTGCTGTTCTCTGCAACGTTTTCCAGCGAGATCCGCGGCTTGGCGGAAGGTCTGCTGAATAATCCGGTGCAGGTCGAAGTCGCTGCCCGCAACACCTCGGCGGAAAACATCGTTCAGTCGGTGTACCCGGTCGATCAGAGCCAGAAAACCGCGTTGCTCAGCAAGCTGGTACGTGACAATAGCTGGGAACAGGTGCTGGTGTTTACCCGTACCAAGCACGGTGCCAACCGCCTGACCCAGAAACTGGAAAAAGACGGTATCACCGCCGCCGCCATTCATGGCAACAAGTCCCAGGGTGCCCGTACTCGCGCCCTGGCTGACTTCAAGGCCGGCGAAGTGCGTGTACTGGTGGCGACTGACATCGCTGCCCGTGGTCTGGACATCAAGCAACTGCCCCAGGTAGTGAACTTTGAACTGCCCAACGTGCCGGAAGATTACGTGCACCGTATCGGTCGTACCGGTCGTGCCGGTGAAAGCGGCCATGCACTGTCTCTGGTCAGTGCCGATGAAGGCAAGATGCTGGCGGGAATCGAAAGGCTGATCAAGAAGCAGTTGCCGCGCAAGAGCATGGAAGGCTTTGAGCCGACCAACAACCTGCCGCTGAAGCCGAAGGCCAAAGCCGACCCCAGCCGTGCGCGCAATCGCAATGGTAACGGCGGTGGTAACGGCAAGCCCGGCGGCAATGGCCGCAAGCCCGGCGGTCGCAGTGGTGGCCGCAGCCAGAACGGCGGTGGCGGCCAGGCGAGGCGTTCACCCCAGCGAGAAAGTGCCTGATCCACAGTCCGCTGTTGATCTGGTGTAAAAAAGCCGCCGGGGCTCTGACCTCGGCGGCTTTTTTTATGTGCAATTCAATGGTGCGCGTTTTCGCTTGGTTGTGGCGCGCGTGACCTGAAACAGTGCGCCCGCCTGTATTACAAATCTATGACGTAGCCGTCAGAAATTTTACAAGCTGCTGTTTATATTCAAAAATAAGTGTTGGCACGGTCGTTGCTTAGCCTTAGGGGAGTGTTTCCAAACTGTAACCCTTAAGGTGGTCCAATGAAAAAGCAATCCCTTCGAATGATGGTTTCCTTGTTGAGCGCCGGTGTCATCGGAGCCGTTGCTGTTCCCTCCGTGGCGTCTGCAGAAACCACAGCAAACGTCAGCGTTGTCAGCAACTACATCTTCCGTGGCGTGACCCAGACCGACGGTGCCGCAGCGGTTCAGGGCGGTATCGATTATGCTGACGACTCCGGTCTGTACGTCGGAAGCTGGGCATCCACGGTTGATTTCGGCCCGGACGCCGCCACATATGAGCTGGATCTGTATGCAGGTTTCGCCGGGGAATTTGAAGGTCTTGGTTACGATGTGGGCTACATTTTCTATGCCTACCCGGACGAACAGACCAACATCGACTTCGGTGAAATCTGCGGCGAGCTGAGCTACAGCCTGTTTGCGGCGGGTGTGGCTTACACGGTGAACAGTGAAAACCAGGATGCCCTTTTCGACACCGGCGATATCTACTACTACTTGTCAGCCGGTGTGCCTTTGGCTAACGACTTCAGCCTGAGCCTGACCGCGGGTTACTACGACTTCGACGTGGATGGTGACCCCGGCTTTGAAGACGCGAGCTATACCCACTATGCCGCGGGTATTGCCAAGGATGCCGGCGAGTTCGGTGAAGTCAGCTTTAACTTTGAGTACGCTGACGAGGATAATGCAGAAAAGGACAAAACTGAGTTCTGGCTGGGCTGGAGCAAGAGCTTCTGATCATCTCCAGACTCTGAAACCGCAGTTAGAAAAGGGAGCCGAGTGGCTCCCTTTTTTTGTCCTGATCCGGCCCGGTTGGCTCAGAACCGGTAGATGAATCCCACCATGTAGACCATAGGGTCGATTTCAACCTCGGTGGTGATCTCGCCCACTTCCGTGTCACCCGACAGTGCGGTAATGGTGGCGTCGGTCTCCAGATCCACCCACCAGATGGCTGCGTTCAGACCGAAATTCTCGCTCAGCATGTAGTCCACGCCCAGTTCCAGGGCGACTCCGACGCTGTCATCCAGATCCAGTTTGGAACCGTCCACGGTGCCCGCCGGTGTGCCGAAGTTGGCCTGAGCCACCGAGTCGATCACGGTGTTGAGCGTGTCGGTGGTTTTTTCCTCGAAGAAGGTGGTGTAGTTCACGCCCACGCCGGCGTAGGGTTGCAGCCGCGATGCGCTGTCCATCGGGAAGTACTGCAGCGTCAGCGTCGGTGGCAGATGTTTGGTTTCTGCCAGTTTGCCAAAGCCTTCCAGGCCATCGGCGCCGCTGATGTTGTGCTTGAACGGCGTGGCGCCTAGCACGCCGATACCGATGTGGGAGGTCACCATATAGGTCGCGGTTATCCCCAGCTGGTTGTTGCTGTCGACCGCCACACCGGTGCCGGGCAGCGCCAGCTCCTGGCCTGCCAGCGGGCCTTTTCCGGTGAACGCGAGATCACTGCTGGAATCATCGGGAGCGACGTGGGCGGGACCTATCCGCACCATGAAATCACCGGCTTCATAAGCCTGGGCAACGGGCGCTGCCGCCAGTATGCCGGCAGCCAGAACGCTGAGGGTAAATGCACGGGACATCACAATCTCCTTGAACCTGAATAGTCGATGGCTACAGGTTAAGGACAACAGCGGGGGAGAACTTGATGTAGAGCAAGTGCGCGTGCCCGTGGCTCAACAGCTCGCGGAGAGATTGATTCAACTCAAAAAAACGGCAGCCGGGGGTGTTCTGCGGATTGTCAGCCGGTCTGCTTTTTGCTGTCCGACGGGTTGAGTTGGCCGATGTCATCGCCCGGCACAAAGACGTCACGAACGGTCAGCGGCTTGCCGTCAGCGTCACGGACATCCACCGGCAGTATGGTACGGCCGGTTTCACGGTCTCTCAGGTCCAGCGGAGCCTGATCCGGCGCGGGATTCCATTTATCGCCCCACTGGCGCAGGGCAATCACGATCGGGAACAGGTCACGACCCTTTTCGGTCAAGCGGTATTCAAAGCGGGAGCCGTGTTCGCCCACATCCACTTTTTTCAGGACCTCGTTATCCACCAGCCGGGCCAGACGGTCACAGAGAATGTTGCGGGCAATGCCCAACTCCTGCTGAAAATCCACGAAACGCCGCGTGCCGTGCATCGCATGCAACACGATCAGCAGCGACCACCAATCACCCACCTCGTTGAGGGCGCGGGCGACGGAGCAAGTGGAATCATCAAAACGTTTTCTGGCCATGTTCTGGAGTGTACAGAATAGGGTTGCATTTTAAAACCAGATTCAATAGGGTTGCTTTACGAAACCAAATTGATGAGGTTGCTATAGTCCATGAGCATGAATCTCGGTCCCATGTTTGAACCGTTTGAAATTCACAACCTGACGCTGCGCAACCGCGTGGCCATGGCCCCGATGACCCGCAACTTCTCCCCGGGCAATGTCCCCGGTGATGATGTGGTGGCCTACTATCGTCGCCGTGCCGAGAACGGGGTCGGCCTGCTGATCACCGAGGGCACCACCGTGAATCACCCGGGTGCCAACGGTTACCCGAACGTGCCCTTCTTCCACGGCGATGAGTCCCTCGCCGGCTGGAAAACCGTGGTCGATGCAGTCCACGAAGCCGGTGGTGCAATTTTCCCGCAGCTCTGGCACGTGGGTGCGGTGCGCAAGGAAGGTGTTGAGCCGGATCCCTCTGTGCCCGGTTACAGCCCGTCCGGCCTGTTCGCGCCGGGCAAGCCCAACGGCAAGGCCATGAGCAAGGGTGACATTGACGATGTGATCACCGCCTTCGCCGACGCCGCCCAGGACGCCAAGGCGCTGGGTTTTGACGGCGTCGAGATCCACGGCGCCCACGGTTACCTGCTGGATCAGTTCCTGTGGGAAGGCACCAACCAGCGGGACGACGAATACGGCGGCAGCATGGAAAACCGCCTGCGTTTCGTGGTGGAAATTGTCGAAGCCGTGCGCCATCGCGTGGGCCCGGATTACCCGATCATGCTGCGGTTCTCCCAGTGGAAACAGCAGGACTACGAAGCGAAACTGGTCAACACCCCGGAGGAGCTGGAGCAGTTCCTCAAGCCTCTGGTAGACGCCGGTGTCGATATTTTCCACGCCTCCACACGCCGTTTCTGGGAGCCGGAATTCGAAGGCTCTGATCTAAACCTCGCGGGCTGGACCCAGAAGCTGAGCGGTAAGCCGACCATGTCGGTGGGCAGCGTGGGCCTGACCGAAGACTTCATCAGCGGAACCTTCGCCAGCAAGAACGAATCGGTGGAGCAGTCCGGTATTGATGAGCTGGCGGAGCGCATGAACAATCATGAGTTCGAGCTGATCGCCGTCGGCCGCGCCCTGCTGCAAGATCCGGAATGGCTGGTGAAAGTGAAAGAAGGCCGGCTGAACGACGTGGAAGCGTTCGCCAAGAAGTCCCTGGCCAAACTGTACTGAGTCTGGACAGAACCTTGCCTCCTCGTAACGCCAGGTCGCCATCGGAGACGGTATGATGGCCCCTGGTTCCAGTCGAGGAGGAAAGGATATGCCGTTTCGTAAGATTGTTGTCGCCGGCACTCTGGCAACGACGCTGGTGTTTGCCGGCTGTGCCACGGTGGGTCAGGATTTCGCCACCCACAATGTGGACCAGATCGAAGTGGGGGAGACCACGCGCTCCCAGGTTCAGGACATGTTCGGTGAGCCCTGGCGCACTGGCCTGAAAGACGGCAAGCGCACCTGGACCTATGGCAAGTACCGCTGGTCCGCCTTCGATGAAGCGCAGACCACCGATCTGATCATCACCTTTGACGCCAATGGCACTGTTGAGTCGTACAACTACAACTCAACGGAGTAAGCGCGTCAGCCTCTTAACCCGGTCACCAGTTTGTCGATGCTGTCCTTGGCATCGCCAAACAGCATGCGGGTGTTGTCCTTGAAGACCAGTGGGTTCTCCACACCGGAATAGCCGGTGGCCCTGCCCCGCTTGAGGACAACCACCTGTCGGGATTTCCACACTTCCAGCACCGGCATGCCTGCAATCGGGCTGCCGGGATCTTCCGCTGCGGCCGGGTTGACGGTGTCGTTGGCACCGATCACCAGCACCACGTCGGTGCTTGGAAAGTCGTCGTTGATCTCGTCCATTTCCAGAACGATGTCATAGGGCACGTGGGCTTCCGCCAGCAGCACGTTCATGTGGCCGGGCAGGCGACCAGCGACCGGGTGGATGCCAAACCGCACATTCACACCACGCTCCCGCAGGATTTTGGTCATTTCGCTGACGCCGTTCTGAGCCTGGGCCACGGCCATGCCGTAACCGGGCACGATGATCACTGAATCGGCGTTGCGCAGTTCCTCGCACACATCATCCGCACTGGACTCATGGACGGTCTGATCCGGATCGGCAGCGCTTGCGCTGCTGGTGGTCTGGCCAAAGCCACCGAGGATCACACTGATGAATGACCGGTTCATGGCCTTGCACATAATGTAGCTGAGAATGGCACCGCTGCTGCCCACCAGGGCACCGACGACGATCAGCAGATCGTTGCCCAGCATGAAGCCGATGGAGGCCGCTGCCCACCCGGAATAGCTGTTGAGCATGGACACCACTACCGGCATGTCGGCACCTCCGATGGCCATGATCAGGTGCACGCCCAGCACGCAGGCGATCACCGTCATGATGACCAAATAGAGAATGCCCAGGCCCGTGCTGTCGGTGCCCAGGAACCAGCTGCCCAGCACCACGCAGGCGATGATGGCCGCCAGGTTCATCAGATGCCGGCCTGGCAGGGTCAGCGCCTTGCTGTCGATGCGGCCATCCAGCTTGCCACAGGCAACCAGCGAACCGGTGAAGGTCACAGCACCGATAAAGATGCCCAGAAAAACTTCCACCAGATGGATGGTGTGCTCGGTGCCAGTAGTGGCAACCAGCGGTTCAATGTAGCCTGAGAAGCCCACCAGAACCGCAGCCAGGCCCACAAAGCTGTGCAGCAGGGCTACCAGCTGGGGCATCTGGGTCATTTCCACCTTGTTGGCAATGGGGATGCCGATACCGGCACCAATCAGTATGGCAATCGCAATGGCGATGATGCCGCCGTCACTGCCAAAGCTCGCCAAGGTGGCACCCACAGCGATGATGATCCCGGCGACACCGTATAGGTTACCGCGGCGGGCAGATTCCTGGTGGCTGAGGCCACCCAGGCTAAGGATAAACAACACACTCGCGACCACGTAGGCCACGCTCACCATTCCTGTACTCATGTTGGGCGTCTCCTACTTGCGGAACATTTTGAGCATGCGATGGGTGACGTAGAAGCCCCCGCCGATGTTGATACTGGCAATCAGTACGGCAATAAAAGCCAAAATCCCGACGACAAAGCTTTCCGCCTGGGCAAGATGCAGTATGGCGCCAATCACGATGATGCCGCTGATGGCATTGGTCACACTCATTAGCGGCGTATGCAGTGATGGCGTTACGTTCCAGATCACTTGCCAGCCGATGAAGCAGGACAGCACGAATACGGTGAAGTGGCTCAGGAAGCTTTCCGGCGCGTGGGCGCCAACGCCGTAAAGCGCAAACACCGTGACCGCCAGCAGGGCCACCTTGCCAATCAGGCTCTTTTTCCTGGCGGCTTGTTCAGCGGCTTCCTTCCTTGCCTGGACTTCGGCCGGAGACGGCTCTTCTGTACCCGGCTTGTGCTGAGGCTGGGCTGGTGCCTCCGGCTGGGGCGGTGGCCACGTGATGTCTTTATCGTTCACCACCGTCAGACCACGAATCACCGTGTCTTCCATATCCACCACCGGCTTGCCGTCTTTCTCCGGCGTCAGCTCGGTCATCAGGTGGACCAGGTTGGTGGCGTAGAGATCGCTGGCCACCTTGGCCATGCGGCTGGGCAGATCGGTATAGCCGATCAGCGTGACGTCGTGATGATGGGCCACCTTGCCCGGCTCAGTCAGTTCGCAGTTACCGCCGCGCTCGGACGCCAGATCGACAATCACGCTGCCGGGTTTCATGGATTTGACCATGTCGGCGGTGATCAGTTTCGGCGCCGGTTTGCCGGGAATCAGCGCGGTGGTGATGATGATATCCACCTCCTTTGCCTGCTCCGCAAACAGCGCCATTTCCGCTTTGATGAACTCGTCGCTCATCTGCTTGGCGTAGCCGCCGGAGCCGCTGCCGTCCTCGTCCGCGAAATCCAGCATCAGGAACTCGGCGCCCATGCTCTCGACCTGTTCCTTCACCTCCAGCCGGGTATCAAAGGCCCGCACCACGGCGCCCATGCTGTTGGCCGCGCCAATCGCCGCCAGACCCGCGACACCGGCACCGATCACCATGATTTTCGCCGGCGGCACCTTGCCCGCCGCCGTCACCTGGCCGGTAAAGAACCGACCGAAGTTATTGGCCGCCTCGATCACCGCCCGGTAGCCGGCAATGTTGGCCATGGCGCTGAGCGCATCCATTTTCTGGGCGCGGCTGATGCGGGGCAGGCTGTCGATGGCAAACGAGGTGATCTTGCGGGCGGCGAGTTTTTCCAGCAGCTCGGCGTTCTGTGCCGGCCAGAGGTAGCTGACCAGAAACGCCCCCTCCTTCATCAGATCCACTTCGTGCTTGCCCAGGCTGGGGTTGTCCATGGGCGCACGCACCTTGAGGATCACGTCCGCCTGCTGCCACAGGGCGGTGGTGTCAGCGGCGATGACGGCGTCCACTTTCTCGTAGGCGTCATCGGCGTAGTGCGCGGCCTCGCCGGCGCCGGCCTCTACGATGACCTCATAACCAAGGCCAATCAGCTTGTGGACCGACGGCGGCGTGGCCGCCACTCTGCGCTCATTCTTGAAGATTTCCTTGGGGATTCCGATTTTCATGGTGGGTACTACCTCCGGATTGCCCGATGAACCAAGTCGTTGAATAACCCTATACTAGTTCAAGCTGCCAGATCTGCCCGGAGTTGTTGAAAACACCCCGGCCCGACACTCAAACCCGGGACTGTGCCAGCGATTCCACCTCGGTCTGCGACAGATTATCCAGCATGGCGCCGCGGAACTGGCGGTTGATAAAGCGCTCGGTCTCCAGCTGGATGCTCTCCCGCTGTTCCGGCTTCTCAATGTAATCCATGGCGCGGATCAGAATGTAGCGGATGGTCATGCGGGAAATTTCGTGGATGGTCTCCGGCGGCACGGCGCTGACCAGTTGGCGGTCGATGATGTCTTCGGCCATCTCCCGGGCGCTGGCGTTCAGCTGCGCTTCCAGTGCCCGCCGCAACAACGGTGAGGGCCCATGCAGTTCCCGCACGGCGACGGTGGTGGCTGCCGGATTGGACTGGAAATAGCGGTACACGAAGGTCACGGTGTCGTGGGAAGCCTGCTCCGAACTGGCCGCCATCCGCCGCAATTCCCGCACGCCGGATTTCATGTCCTCGGCGATGTACCCCAGAACCTGCAGCCCGAACTCGTCGAGATTCTTGAAATGGCGATAGAAGGTATTCGGATTGAGTCCCGCCTCACGGGCCAGTTCCCGCAGGCCCAGCGAGGTCAGGCTGCGGGTTTCGGTGATCAGGCGCAGGCCGGCCTGCACCAGCTTCAATTTCCCGCCAGTTAAAACGTTCATACAGATGCCACCCAAGTTTGATGGTTGAGTTGGGCCGTTGGGGCTTCCGAAAATGCTCGTAGCCATGGATGGCGGAGAGCAAGCGTACATGGACGTACTTGCAGCGGTTTTCGGAAGCCACAACGGCCCGGCTCGACCTGCCCGCCTGGTCCGTGGAGTCAGGACAAACCGTTGTCTCCTTGGGCCAAACGATGCTTTTCTGAATTCAAAAAGTATACAGCTGTCTACTTCGTTGTGTATACATGTGTATACCGTCAATCATCATGGCGAAACAGACAACAACAGGCAAGGCCGAATGGCCAGCGAACAATGAGGTAGGGTTATGAATCAGTCAGCACAGATTGCCATCATCGGTACCGGTTTCTCCGGGCTGGGCATGGGCATCAAACTCAAGGAAGCGGGTTACGACAACTTCGTCATTCTCGAGCAGAGTGACGACATCGGCGGCACCTGGCATGAGAACCACTACCCGGGGTGTGCCTGTGACGTGCAATCCGCCCTGTACTCGTTCTCGTTTGAACAGAATCCTGACTGGAGCCGCATGTACGCCCAGCAGAAAGAGATCAAAGCCTATCTCAAGCGCTGTGCCGAAAAGTACGGCCTGACCAAACACATCAAGCTGAACACCCACGTGGCCGGCGCCCGCTTTGACGAGAGAACCCAGAGCTGGACGGTGGAAACCTTCGACAGCCCGAAGCTCTGGGCCTACATGCAGAACAAGGGCCTGAATCCCGGCGACAAGCTGGATCGCAAGGACAAGGAGCTGCCGAAATTCAGCTCATTCAAGGCTGACATTGTGGTGTCCGGCATGGGTGGCCTGAGCACCCCCGCGTACCCGAACGTCAAAGGCATCGAAACCTTCACCGGCACCAGCTTCCACTCCCAGGACTGGGATCACAGCTACGACTTCAAAGGCAAGCGGGTGGCGGTGATCGGCACCGGCGCCTCGGCCATTCAGTTCGTGCCGGAAGTGGCCAAGGAAGCCGGCCATCTGGATCTGTACCAGCGTACGCCGCCGTGGATCGTACCCAAGCCGGACCGCGAGATCCGTCCGCTGGAAAAGCTGATGTTCCGCAAGTTCCCGCAGACCCTCAACGCCTTCCGCCAGAGCATCTACTGGATGTTGGAAGCGCGAGTACTGGGTTTCGTGGGCAACCCGCGCATCCTCAAGATCGGCGAGTTGCAGGCCCGTCGTCACATTCGTAACCAGATCAAGGACAAGGAACTGCGCAAGAAGGTGACCCCGGACTTCCACTTCGGCTGCAAGCGGGTGCTGATCTCCAACAACTACTACCCGGCGCTGGCCCAGGACAACGTCGACGTGCTCACCGACGGCATCCGGGAAGTGCGCGGTAACGTGATTGTGGACAACAACGGCAACGAGCGGGAAGTGGACTGCATCATCTACGGCACCGGCTTCAAGGCTCAGGATCCGATTCCCGCCGGTATGGTCTATGGCCGCAACGGTCAGGACCTGCTGGACGCCTGGAAAGACGGCGCTGAAGCCTACAAGGGCAGTGCCATTGCCGGGTTCCCCAACTTCTTCATGCTGATGGGCCCGAACACCGGCCTCGGTCACAGCTCCATGGTGTACATGATCGAAAGCCAGATTCAGTATGTGCTGGATGCCCTGAAGAAGATGGACAAGCACGGCTGGAAGAGCGTGGAGGTGAAGGAAGACGCGCTCAGCCAGTACAACGCCTCGATTCACGCCAAGCTGGGCGAGTCGGTGTGGCAGACCGGGTGCAAGAGCTGGTACGTCAACGAAAACGGCAAGAACACCACGCTGTGGCCGGGCTTCACCTGGCAGTTCCGCCAGCAGACCAAGCGGTTTGATGCGGCGCAGTATGTGTGTGAGCCGGCTGGCGAACTGGCCGGTGACGCCGTTGCTGCCAGTGCTTGAGGAATGCCAGTAAAAACCTGAGAAACGTCAGAAAAAAAGGGGCCTTAGGGCCCCTTTTTCGGTCTATGACTGACCGGTTAACTCAATGATTAACTCACCAGAGTGCCGCCATCCACTGCCAGGCACTGCCCGGTAATATGCCGCCCGGCCTCGGAGGCCAGTAACACCGCAGCGCCTTTGAGATCTTCCTCGCCACCAAAACGCTTCAGCGGAATCCGCTCCAACATGGTGTCACCCTGGGCATCCAGCAGGCCCTGGGACATTTTCGAGGGGAAGAAGCCCGGGCACAAGGCGTTCACGTTGATGTTGTAATGCCCCCACTCGGACGCCAGCGCGCGGGTGAAGTTCACCATGGCGCCCTTGCTGGTGTTGTAGGCGATGGTTTTCATGCCTTCCGGATTGCCGGACAGGCCCGCGATGGAGGCGATGTTGATCACCTTGCCGGTCTTGCGGGGAATCATGCAACGCTTGCCCACGGTCTGGGTGAGGAAGAACGAGGCGTTGACGTTCAGGTTCATCACCTTCATCCAGCCTTCCGCCGGGTAGTCTTCGGCGGGCGCACCCCAGGTGGCCCCGCCGTTGTTGCTCAGGATGTCGATGTCACCCAGCTGGCTGACGACCTGATCCACCACCGCAGGAATGCCCTGCAGGTCGGACAGATCCGCGGCAATCGTCACCACTTCCACGCCCTGGGCTTCCAGGTGCGCCTTGGCCTCATCCAGTTCGTGCTGCTTGCGGGCGCTGATGGCGATTCGTGCGCCCAGCTCGCCCAGGGCTTCGGCCATCTGCAGACCCAGGCCACGGGAGCCGCCGGTAATAAAGGCGACTTTGCCGGTCAGGTCCAGTAACTGTTTTACACTCATCATGCTCTCCTTGAGGGTTCAGGCGGTCTTCGCCAGCAGGCCGTCGCTGACCTGGGCCAGGTGATGATCGGCATCACCGAACAGCAGGTTGATCAGCGTCAGGCGCTTGAACAAGTGGGCGGCGAACATCTCGTCGGTCACGCCCATGCCACCGTGCAATTGTACCCCTTCCTGACCCACATACCGTGCGGCCTGGCCCACCAGAGTCTTGGCCATGGAAATGGCTTCCCGGCGGCGAGCGCGGTCATCGGAGTCCGCTTCGCTGGCGGCGAGAATGGCCATGGTTCTGGCCTGCTCGGTGTGAATGAACATGTCCGCCATGCGGTGCTGCAGCGCCTGGAACTTGCCGATGGGCACGCCGAACTGCTTGCGGGTCTTGATGTACTCCAGGGTCGCGGCGTTCATGGCTTCCATGGCGCCCACGGCTTCGGCACACAGCGCGGCAATGCCCAGATCCACCGTTTTCTCGATAATCGGAAAGGCATTATCAAGGGTGCCGATCAGGTTGTCGGCGCTGACCGCCACCTTGCTGAAACTGATCTCGGCGGTGCGGTGGCCATCGTGGGTGGCAAAGTCATCCACGGTGACACCGTTGGCATGGCGATCCACCAGGAACAGCGACAGCCCGGATTCCTCGTTCACGTTCCCTCGGGTGCGCGCGGAGACAATCAGCTGGCTCGCCTGGCTACCGTGCAACACTGCGGTCTTCTGGCCGCTGATCAGGAACTGGTCGCCGTCCTTGCGGGCGGTGGTCTGCACATGGCTGAGGTTGTAGCGGGCACCCGGCTCGCTGTGGGCCAGGGCCAGCAGCCGCTCACCGCTGGCAATGCCCGGCAGGATATCGGCTTTCTGGGCCTCGCTTCCGGCGTCCCGGATCAGCCCGCCGGCCAGCACTACTGTGGCCAGATAGGGTTCCACCACCAGGCCGCGGCCGAGATTCTCCATCACCACCAGGGTGTCGATGGCGTTGCCGCCCAGCCCGTCATAGTCCTCCGGAAAGGTGAACCCGAGCAGGCCCATCTCCGCCAGTGCGGACCAGGTGGCGGGATCGGTGCCGTGCCCGGACTGGATGATCTCCCCGCGCTTCTCGAAACTGTATTCGTTGGTCACGAAGCGGCGCAGGGAATCGCTCAGCATTTGCTGTTCTTCGGTCAGATCAAAATTCATAAGGTTTTCTCCAAACTTCCAGGCTGCCGAACGGGTTACAGGCCAAGCACGAGTTGCGCGATGATATTGCGCTGAATCTCGTTGGACCCGCCAAAGATCGACAGCTTGCGCATGTTGAAGTAATCGCCGGCGGCTGGGGTGGCATCGATCGAGCCGCTGCGCGGGCCGTTGTAGTCCAGTTCCAGCGCGTCCGGAATATGGGCGATGGCATCCTGACCGGTGGCCTCCATCAGCATTTCGAACAGCTGCTGACCGATTTCGGTGCCACGAATCTTCAGAATCGACGCCTGCGGCCCGGGGCCACGCTTGTCCGTCAGCACCCGCAACACCGTCAGCTCCAGCGCTCGCAGTTCCATATCCAGCTGCGCCAGGCGGTCGCGGAAGCGGGTATTCTCGATCAGCGGCCGCTGGCCATCCTGCTCTTCCCGCGCGACGGCCTTGAGCCGCTTCATCAACGCCTTCCACTGACCCACATTGGCCAGGCCGGTGCGCTCATGGCCCAGCAGGAATTTGGCGTAGGTCCAGCCCTGGTTTTCTTCGCCGATCAGGTTCTCGGCCGGCACTTTGACGTTGTCGAAGTAGACCTCGTTAATCTCATGCTCACCGTCCAGCATGATGATGGGGCGTACTTCGATGCCCGGAGTGTTCATATCGATCAGCAGGAAGGAAATGCCCTGCTGCGGTTTGCCCTCGGTGCTGGTGCGCACCAGACAGAAAATCCAGTCGGCGTGCTGGCCCAAGGTGGTCCAGGTTTTCTGGCCGTTGACCACGTAGTGATCGCCCTCGAGCTTTGCGCTGGTGCGCAACGAGGCCAGATCTGAACCGGCGCCGGGCTCGGAATAGCCCTGGCACCACCAATCCTCGCCACTGAGGATGCCCGGCAGGAAGCGCTGTTTTTGCGCGTCGTTGCCAAACGTCATGATTACCGGCGCGACCATGCGCAACCCGAAATCCAGCTGGCGGGGTGCACCGGCGAGGGCACACTCTTCCTCGAAGATAATCTGCTGAATCGGATCCCATCCGGTCCCGCCAAATTCTTTTGGCCAGGTGGAAGCGCCCCAGCCCTGATCAAACAGGATTTTCTGCCAGCGTTCGGTCATGGCTTTGTCCGGGCGCAGGCGTTTCTGTACCCGTTCGCGGATGTCGTCTGGCAGGTTGTCGTCCAGAAACTGTCGAACTTCGGCGCGGAACGCCTCTTGTTCCGGGGTGTAGTTCAGATCCATGGTGCACCTCGTCTGTTGGCTGAGGTTGTTGGCTCCTTGTTTCGGAGCCGCCTTAGAGTTCGGGATAGCGCGTCTTCAAGCCTGGGAGTGGCGCCGACCAGGTATCACCTTTCAAAACACGCTCCTTCGGCACATCCATGTGACGATTGGGCTCCGCCATCCCTGGCTCCGCACAGTTTTGAAAGGTGATACCTGGCCGACGCTTCGAGTTTGTTCGTGCCTGCCGTCGCACCTGACTTCGAGGAGGCTGACGGGTAGGGGTGTCCAAAACCGTGCGGAGCCAGGGATGGCGGAGCCGAGCGTACAGGGACGTATTTACAGCGTGTTTTGGACACCCCTACCCGTTAGCCGCCATGCACCCAGGCCTCAGGCAACCTCAAACAGACCAGCTGCACCCATACCAGTACCGACGCACATAGTAACGACGACGTATTTGACGCCGCGGCGCTTGCCTTCGATCAGGGCGTGGCCGACCAGGCGGGAGCCGGTGGTGCCGTAGGGGTGGCCGACGGCGATAGCGCCGCCGTTGACGTTCAGGCGGTCCATCGGAATGCCGAGTTTGCGCTGGCAGTAGAGGACCTGAACGGCGAAGGCTTCGTTGAGTTCCCACAGGCCGATGTCGTCGACGGTCAGGCCAGCACGCTTGAGCAGCTTGGGCACCGCGAACACCGGGCCGATGCCCATTTCGTCGGGCTCGCAGCCAGCGACCGCAAAGCCCCGGAAGATACCGAGCGGAGCAACGCCGCGCTGTTCGGCGATTTTGCTGTCCATCAGCACGCAGGCCGAGGCGCCGTCGGAGAACTGGCTGGCGTTGCCGGCGGTGACCACGCCGCCCTCCATTGCCGAGCGGATCTTGCTGACGCCTTCCAGGTTGGTGTCCGGGCGGATGCCTTCGTCCTGGCTGACGGTGACTTCCTGGCTGCTGAGCTGACCGGTGGCCTTGTCGGCGACGCCCATGGTGGTGGTGATGGGCACGATTTCGTCGTCGAACTTGCCGTCCTCACGGGCCTTGGCGGCCAGGTTCTGGCTGCGCACGCCGTATTCGTCCATGTCTTCTTTCTTGATGCCGTAGCGCTTGGCCACGGTTTCAGCGGTATCCAGCATCGACCAGTACAGCTCCGGCTTGTTCTTCGCCAGCCAGGGTTCCATGAAGTAGTTCTGGTTGACGTTGGCCTGCACGGTGGAGATGGATTCAACACCGCCGGCAACCATCACCGGCACCCGATCCACGGCAATGTGGTGGGCCGCCATGGCGATGGCTTGCAGGCCGGAGGAACAGAAGCGGTTGATGGTGGCGCCAGCCACGGAGACTGGCAGGCCGGCACGGATGGCGCCCATGCGGGCGACGTCGTTACCGGTAGAGCCCTCGGGCAGGGCGCAGCCCATCAGCACGTCTTCGATTTCGTTGGGGTCGACTTTTGAACGCTCGACGGCATGCTTGATGGCATGGCCGGCCAGGGTGGCGCCGTGGGTCATGTTCAGGCCGCCGCGCCAGGATTTGGCCAGGGGCGTGCGGGCGGTGGATACGATGACAACATCATTGGACATAATAATTCTCCTCAGGTCGGAGCTGCCATTTGAAGGCAGTCCCGGATCAATTCGTGGACCGGTTATTTAGCGTCGAAACCCTTGCCTTCCTCAGCGCGCTTGGCCAGCAGCGCTGCCGGCTCCCAGAAGCCTGGCTGGGTGTGGCGGTCTTCGGTGAAGGCCTGCATGGCGCGCACCACGTTGGGCAGACCGACTTCCTCCGCGTAACGCATGGGGCCACCGCGGAACACGGGGAAGCCGTAACCGGTCAGGTACACCATGTCGATGTCGGAGGCGCGCTGGGCGATGCCTTCGTCCAGAATCTGCGCGCCTTCATTGACCAGGGCATAGACACAGCGCTCAACGATTTCCTGGTTGCTGATCT
>JAEPMM010000196.1 GCA_017643965.1 Marinobacter sp. | reverse complement strand
CTCGTGTCAACCCTATGAAAACAGAAAAATTATGGTAGTATACGCCCCGTTCTCAAGGAGAGGTGGGTGAGTGGCTGAAACCAGTTCCCTGCTAAGGAACCGTACGAGCAATCGTACCGAGGGTTCGAATCCCTCCCTCTCCGCCATTTTCCATCAAGGAATTGCGAGAGCAGGTTGGGTTGGCAACCAACCAAAGCGAAATGATGTGCGGCTGTAGCTCAGCTGGATAGAGTACCTGGCTACGAACCAGGCGGTCGGAGGTTCGAATCCTCCCAGCCGCGCCAATTTCGCCCCAAGTTCAAGCGGCTGTAGCTCAGCTGGATAGAGTACCTGGCTACGAACCAGGCGGTCGGAGGTTCGAATCCTCCCAGCCGCGCCAAATTACGATCAGAACGCCTCAGTTTGTGCACCCCACAGGCTGGGGCGTTCTGCTATGTACAGCTGGGAGGATTTGAACCGAAAGAGGTTCGACCGAGGCGCACGAAGTGTGCCGAGGAACGTCGGAGCAAAGCGACGACGGCCCCGAAGGGGGAGGGCTGCAGGCCCGAATAATCCTCCCAGCCGCGCCATATTCAATAAAAAACCCCGCCTTGAGCGGGGTTTTTTATTTCTCTGGTTACCACATCAAGTCATCCGGAATCTCATAACCCGCATACGGGTCGTCCTCACCCACATCATCTTTCTGTCGGTCGTGCAGAACCACCACCGCGCTTTCATCACGCTCCTGAATCTTGCGCGCCACGCCTTCCGCCACAATCTCGTACTGATCATTCACGAACACGATGGCCAGGCGGCCCCGTGACAGCTGGTCCACCATCTTGTCATCCACAAAAAGCTTCTTGATCTTTTTGTCGTGAACAAACTGATAGGACGTCTCACCCCGCGACCGGTCCAGACGGTTGGTGTCCACCAGCTGGCGAATCTGGGCCTGGATCGCCTTTTTCTGGGCCTGCTGCTGGCGCTCAAGGTTCAGCTGCCGGTCACGTTCGGCCTTCTCTTCTCGAGCCTTGCGCGCGCGCTCCTCCGCCTCGTTGACCTGCACCGTGCCTTTGGGCTGCTGTTTGCGCTGTTTCCGCTTCTCGCTGCGAATGGCCTTGGCTTTTTTCTCGTCTGCCAGCCCGGCTTTCATCAACTGATCCTGAAGTGATGCCATCTACGACTCCGTAAATTGTTGCTATCTCGAATGCGCTGATAGGGTAGTATACGCGGACTGACAACTCCGCCATAACCAGCGCTATTCATTTCAGGATTTTCTGTCTATGTCTTCCTTTAACCAGCTTGGTCTGTCTCAGGCCATGGTCGCCAATCTTTCGCAGCTGGGTTTCACGCAGCCGACGCCCATTCAGGCCCAGGCGCTGCCACCAACGCTCTCCGGAAAAGACGTCATTGCCATGGCGCAAACGGGCAGTGGTAAAACCGCCGCGTTCGGCATTGGTCTGATTGAAAAGCTCAATCCGAGGCATTTCGCTGTCCAGGGACTGGTGCTCTGTCCCACCCGTGAGCTGGCGGATCAGGTTGCCAAAGCGCTGCGGGAGCTGGCGCGCGCGCAGGCCAACGTCAAGGTGCTGACACTGTGTGGCGGCGTCGCCATCGGACCGCAGATCGGTTCTCTCAGCCATGGGGCGCACATTGTTGTGGGCACTCCGGGTCGGATCCAGGACCACCTGCGCAAAGGTACGTTAACGCTGGAGTCCTTGCGGACATTGGTGCTTGATGAGGCTGACCGGATGCTGGATATGGGGTTCCAGGACGCGGTGGAGGACATCATTGCCCAGGTACCTTCCCGCCGCCAGACCCTGATGTTTTCAGCCACCTGGCCCGACAGTATCCGCACTCTGAGTGAGCGCTATCAGTCCACTCCGGTGGATATCCGCGTGGAAGCGCACGAGGAAAAGCCGGATATTCGCGAAACGTTCTATGAAATTGAGCCGGGACGCCAAGCGGACGCCCTGGCGGCGGTGGTGTCGGACCTGCAGCCAACATCCTGCATTGCCTTCTGCACCACCAAGCAGCAGTGCGATGAGCTGGCGGCCGACCTTGAGAGCCGCGGCTATTCCGCGTTGGCGCTGCACGGAGATCTGGAGCAGAAAGACCGGGACAGCGTACTTGTGCGTTTCGGCAACCAGAGCTGTGCGATTCTCGTTGCCACCGATGTGGCGGCCCGTGGTCTGGACATCAAGGCGCTGCCACTGGTGGTCAATGTTGAGCCGGCCCGCGATCCGGAGGTGCACACCCACAGGGTGGGGCGCACCGGTCGTGCTGGTGAAACCGGCAATGCGGTGACCTTCTGCACGCCGTCCCAGGGGCACAAGATCTCACGGTTGGAGTCGCAGCGGGATCAGCGGGTGCAATGGGGCGACGCCCAGGCGCTGCTCGCCACGCCGGACAAGCCGGTGAAGCCGTCAATGCGGACGCTGTGCATCTCTGGTGGTCGCAAGGACAAGGTCCGTCCCGGCGACGTGCTGGGCGCGTTGACGGGGGAGGCGGGGCTGCCCGGTAAGTTGATTGGCAAGATTGACCTGTTTGATTTTCAGTGTTTCGTAGCAGTTGACCGCAGTGTCGCTGCCGAGGCGCTCGGAAGGCTGGAGAATGGTCGCATCAAAGGCCGTAAAATGCGCGTCCGATATGCCTGAATGAGGTCGTGGCAGAGGCTTGCGGCACGTTGTCATAAAGGGTCGCTTGCCTCGGAAAGCGCGTATAGTAATTCGCATTCCGGTTGCTCGACGCGACCTAAAACGGTAAATTACGCAGGATTTTGCCTCCCGAACTGAATTTCAGGCCCGTAAGACCAAAGTCGTAGCGGGCCCGGAGTTTAAATCGGGGTAAATCAAATAACTCAATACAGGTAGCTGTTCGTTATGAATGAGCTGATGTCACAAGCCGTCGATCTGATGATTGCAGGCATGGGGTTCGTGTTCGTATTCCTGATCATTCTGGTTTTCGCAACCGGCGCCATGTCCAAGTTCATTACGCGGTTTGCGCCAGAGCCGGCAACCCCGGCGAAAACGCCACGTGCCAAGCCCAAGGCTCCGACGTCGGTTGACCCCGACACGGCGGAAGCCATCAAGAAGGCGATTGCACAATTCCGGTCACGCCACAAGAAGTGACCTGGCTGACGTATTAGAACCTTTAAACAGAAGGCTGACACGATGACTGACACAAAGAAACCGCTGGGGATTACGGACGTTATCCTGCGTGACGCCCACCAGTCCCTGCTCGCCACCCGTATGCGGCTTGACGACATGCTGCCCATTGCCGAGAAACTCGACAAAGTCGGTTTCTGGTCGCTGGAATCCTGGGGTGGAGCTACCTTTGACTCCTGTATCCGTTATCTGGGCGAAGATCCCTGGGAGCGTATCCGCGAACTGAAAAAAGCGATGCCCAACACCCAACAGCAGATGCTGCTGCGTGGCCAGAATCTGTTGGGCTACCGTCATTACGCGGACGACGTGGTGGATCGTTTCTGTGAGCGTGCCGCCGAGAATGGCGTTGACGTGTTCCGTATTTTTGATGCCATGAACGATCCCCGTAATCTGGACCGTGCCATCAAGGCCGTTCGTAAGACCGGCAAGCATGCCCAGGGCACCATTGCTTATACCACCAGCCCGGTACACACCATCGAGATGTGGGTAGAGCTGGCGAAGGAAGTCGCCGACATGGGCGCGGATTCCATCGCCATCAAGGACATGGCGGGTATTCTCAAGCCCTACGTGGCTTTTGACCTGGTCAGCCGTCTGAAGAAAGAGCTGGATATTCCTATCCACATGCAGTGTCACGCCACCACTGGCATGTCGACCGCCACCGCCATCAAGGCAGCGGAAGCGGGCATTGATAACGTTGATACCGCCATCTCCTCCATGAGCATGACCTACGGTCATTCGCCCACCGAGGCAGTGGTTGCGATTCTGGAAGGTACTGACCGTGACACCGGTCTGGACCTGAACCTGCTGGAAGAAATTGCCAGCTACTTCCGTGAAGTCCGCAAGAAGTACGCCAAATTCGAAGGCAGCCTCAGAGGCACCGATTCCCGCATCCTGATTGCCCAGGTGCCGGGCGGTATGCTGACCAACATGGAAAACCAGCTGCGTGAGCAGAACGCCAGTGACAAGTTCGATCAGGTGCTGGACGAGATTCCCAAGGTCCGCGAAGACCTGGGCTTCATCCCGCTGGTCACACCGACCTCCCAGATTGTCGGTACCCAGGCGGTGCTGAACGTTCTGACCGGCGAGCGCTACAAGTCCATCTCCAAGGAAACCTCTGCAATCCTGAAGGGCGAGTACGGTGCGGCACCGGCGGCAATGAACAAGGAGCTGCAGGAGCGTGTTCTGGACGGAAAAGAGCCAGTTACCTGCCGTCCTGCTGATCTGATCGAGCCGGAAATGGACAAGCTGACCGACGAGCTGAAGAAGCTGGCGGACGAGAAAGGCATCAAACTGGCAGACAACGTTGTTGATGACGTGCTGACCTACGCCCTGTTCCCGCAGATTGGTCTCAAGTTCCTGGAAAACCGCGACAACCCCGATGCATTTGAGCCGGTTCCGACCGCAGAAGATGCGGCGCCTGCCAAGAAGACTGAAGGCCCAGAGACTTACACCGTTGATGTGAACGGCAAGAAGTTCGTGGTGGCAGTATCCGAAGGTGGCGAAATCACCCAGATCCAGGGCGAGGGTGGTGCGGCCTCTGCGCCGTCAGCTTCTGCAGCGCCTGCCCCGGCTGCTGGTGAGGGCGAGCCTGTCCTTGCGCCGCTGGGCGGTAACATCTTCAAGGTGCTGGTTTCACCGGGGGATACCGTGGAAGAGGGCGAAGTGATGATTATCCTCGAGGCCATGAAAATGGAAACCGAGGTTCGCGCACCGAAAGCCGGTACGATCGGCGAAGTCTTCATCAAGGTCGGTGATGCCGTCTCCCCTGATGATGAAATGCTGACAATCGCATAAGGGCCAGCATTCCATGGAAAAATTACTTACGCTCTGGACAGGTAGTGGCCTGTTCAACATCGAGATGGGCCAGGTGATCATGATCGCAGTCGGCCTTCTCCTTCTCTTCCTTGCGATCCGCAAGGGTTTTGAGCCTCTGCTGCTGGTACCGATTGGTTTCGGTGGCATTCTGGCGAACATCCCGGAGGCAGGGTTGGCCCTGACTGCGGCGGAAAACGCGATCCACTTTGCGTTGAAGGGCGGCACTACCGAGATCCTTGCGGCGCTGGCAGCGCCGCTGGACGTGGCTTATCAGGCCGGACAGGCGGTTACACCGGAACTGAAAGAAGCGTTCAAAGTGGCGGTTAAAGAGGCCAGTTATTCCGAAATGGCGATGGCAAACGCGGTCGCTCAGGATTTCGGTTACGGCAATGGCATGCTGTATAATTTCTACTCGGTGGTTATCGGCAGCACCATCGGGCCTCTGTTGATCTTCATGGGCGTGGGTGCGATGACCGATTTTGGTCCTCTGCTTGCCAACCCCAAGACCCTGCTGCTGGGTGCAGCTGCCCAGTTCGGTATTTTTGGTACGGTGATTGGTGCCGCGCTGCTGGATTGGTTGGGCATTCTGGACTTCACGATTCTGGAAGCTGCGGCTATCGGCATCATCGGTGGTGCGGATGGTCCTACATCCATCTACGTGTCCAGCGTTCTGGCGCCGCACCTGCTGGGAGCGATTGCGGTCTCTGCTTACGCCTACATGGCGCTGGTGCCGATGATTCAGCCTCCGATCATGAAGGCGCTGACCAGCCAGAAAGAGCGGGCCATCAAAATGTCCCAGCTCCGCCCGGTGAGCAAGAAAGAAAAGATCGTCTTCCCGCTGGTGGTTCTGATCGCGGTGGTTCTGTTCCTGCCCGACGCGGCGCCGCTGCTGGGTATGTTCTGCTTCGGTAACCTGATGCGTGAGTGTGGCGTGGTGGAGCGTCTGAGCGATACCGCCCAGAATGCCTTGATCAACATCGTGACCATCTTCCTGGGTCTGTCCGTCGGCTCCAAGCTGATGGCGGACAAGTTCCTGGACGGCCAGACGCTGGGTATCCTGGGCTTGGGTATTGTGGCCTTCGGTGTTGGTACTGCTTGCGGTGTTCTGATGGCGAAGCTGATGAATCGCTTCACCAAGGAAGCCATCAACCCGTTGATCGGTTCTGCCGGTGTATCCGCGGTGCCGATGGCGGCCCGGGTATCCAACAAGGTCGGTCTTGAGGCCAACCCGCAGAACTTCCTGCTGATGCACGCCATGGGCCCGAACGTGGCCGGCGTTATCGGCTCTGCGGTGGCTGCCGGTGTGATGATTAAGCTTCTGGGCTGATCGTTCGCCGCAGTACCGAAAACCCCGCCTCAGTGCGGGGTTTTCTTTTTTCTAATGAAAATTCCGGGATTCCACCGGCAATGAATGAATCAGGTGGCTAAGGTCCGAAAGTTTCCCCGCCATCACATGCACAATCTCACCCTGCCGTTCCAATACGCCTTTCACGTGCAACAGCCGCGCGGTTAACAGTGG
>JAEPMM010000417.1 GCA_017643965.1 Marinobacter sp. | reverse complement strand
GGTAGACCGGGCCCAACTTGATCACCAGGGTCAGCAGGCTGCCAAAAAACAGCACCATAACCAGCATTGTCAGTGCCGAAGCACCGCCCTGACGCCCCATACAAGACAGGTTGTTATTCTTCATTCCGACTGCGCTCCTTGAATGGAAACCCGCTTAATCAATTGCACCCACACGATCAAAGGATGGCAGACTGGTCAGTGATTTCCAGTGCATCCAGATGGCAAAAGCCTTACCTACGATCAGTTCATCCGGGACGGTCCCCCAGTAACGACTGTCGTTACTGTTGTCCCGGTTGTCTCCCATGACGAAATAGTGCCCCTCAGGCACGGTCCATTCGCCCTCGCCGGAGCCCGCCGGTCGTCCCAGGGTCAGGAACACGTCATGGGCACTACTGCCGAGAGTCTCGCGACGCAGCTCCATCGGCGGAAGCCTGGCCACGAAACGGGAATCCACGGGATCACCGTTGATGAACAGCTCCTTGCCGCGATAGCGCACATGGTCGCCGGGCAAGCCCACCACCCGCTTGATGTAATTGGTGCGGCCGTCTTCGGGGTAGCGGAACACCACCACATCACCGCGACCGGGATCATCCACGTCAAGGATCTTGGTGCCGGCCACCGGCAACCGCAGACCGTAGGCGTACTTGTTCACCAGAATGAAATCCCCGACTTCGAGAGTGGGCAACATGGACCCGGACGGAATCTGGAACGGCTCCACCAGAAAGGAACGCAGCACGAGAACGATCGCCAGCACCGGAAAAAAGGAGCGGCTGAGGTCCACCAGATAGGGTTCTTTGGGCGGCTCCGCGCCCTCTGCGGCCTGTTCTTGCCCGGCCTGCACACGGGCCTCCCGGCGTTGACGCAGAAACAGCGTGTCTGCCAGCCAGATAAGCCCCGTCGCGAACGTCAGTACAACCAGAACAAGCGGGAAATCAATATCCATTCAGGTGCCTTTTATTTGTCCACTTTCAGTACGGCAAGGAACGCTTCCTGAGGCACCTCAACATTACCCAGCTGCTTCATGCGTTTTTTACCTTCTTTCTGCTTCTGCAGCAGTTTTTTCTTACGGCTGACGTCACCGCCATAACATTTGGCCGTCACGTTCTTCCGCAACGCCTTGACCGTCACCCGGGACACCACCTGATTACCGATGGCTGCCTGAATCGCGATATCAAACATCTGCCGCGGAATCAGCTCTTTCATTTTCTCAACCAGCTGGCGCCCCTTGTAGTGCGCCACATCCTTGTGAACGATCAGCGCCAGGGCATCAATCCGTTCACCGTTGATCAGCACGTCGAGGCGTACCAGGTTGGCGGTCTGAAACCGCGTAAAGTGGTAGTCCAGGGAAGCAAAGCCGCGGCTGGCGGATTTGATCCGGTCAAAGAAGTCCATCACCACTTCTGCCATCGGCAGCTCGTAGGTGAGCTGTACCTGGGTCGACATGAAGTGCATGTTCTTCTGCACGCCACGCTTTTCCTCACACAGGGCAATGACGTTACCCAGATGCTCCTGTGGCACCAGAATATTGGCCTCGACAATGGGCTCGCGCATTTCCTCAATAGAACCAATATCCGGAAGCCGCGAGGGGTTGTCTACCGACACCGTCTCACCCTGTCGGGTAACCACTTCATAGATTACGGTGGGCGCGGTGGTGATCAGATCGATGTCGTACTCGCGCTCAAGGCGCTCCTGGATGATCTCCATGTGCAGCATGCCCAGGAAACCACAGCGGAAACCGAAGCCCAGCGCGTCCGAGTTCTCCGGCTCGAAGAACAGCGAGGCGTCGTTCAGGGTCAGCTTCTCCAGCGCGTCGCGGAAATCGTCGTAGTCATCAGCACTGACCGGGAACAGGCCGGCATAGACCTGCGGCTTGACCTTCTTGAAGCCCGGCAGCATCGGCGTGGTATCGGCAAACTTCTGGTGCACGATGGTGTCGCCCACCGGTGCGCCATGAATGTCCTTGATGCCGGCCACCACAAAGCCCACATCGCCCGCTTCGAGAACCTGGGTGTCGGTCGGCTTGGGATTGAAAATACCCACTTTGTCGGCGTTCCAGGCCTTGCCGGTGGACTTGATCACGATCTTGTCACCCTTCTTAAGGGTGCCCTCGGTAACCCGCACCAGGGAGACAACGCCCAGATAGTTGTCGAACCAGGAATCGATGATCAACGCTTGCAGGGGCGCGCTGCGATCGCCCTTGGGCGGCGGAATCCGCTTGATCAGATCTTCCAGCACGTCGTCCACGCCCATGCCGCTCTTGGCGCTGCAACGCACGGCATCGGACGCCTCGATACCGATAATGTCTTCAATTTCCGCCGCTACCCGCTCCGGCTCAGCCTGGGGCAGGTCCATCTTGTTGAGAACCGGCACCACCTCCAGCCCCTGCTCCAGCGCGGTGTAGCAATTGGCCACGGACTGGGCTTCCACGCCCTGCCCCGCGTCCACCACCAGCAACGCGCCCTCACAGGCGTAGAGCGAGCGCGACACCTCGTAGGAGAAATCCACATGGCCTGGTGTATCGATGAAATTGAGCTTGTACTGTTCGCCATCCTTCGCGGTGTAGTTCAGCGTCACGCTCTGGGCCTTGATGGTGATCCCTCGCTCACGCTCCAGGTCCATGGAATCCAGGACCTGCTCGGCCATTTCACGATCGGTCAGGCCACCACAGACCTGAATAAAACGGTCAGCAAGGGTGGATTTGCCATGGTCGATGTGGGCGATGATGGAAAAGTTACGGATTCGGCTCAGTTCAGTCACAGACGATGATTACTCATATAAGACGAAGGATTGAGCCCGGAGGGGCCGCTACCGCGATCCGGGAACGGCGTGATTTTACCGGTTAAGAGCCGCCATTGCCATGATCAGGAGATCAGCGGTCGCTCATACTGACGGATCACGAAGCCGATAAGGGCATCGTCGTCCCGCGGGTAACTGAACAGGTTGCCCTGTCACCGGGCGCAACCTGCAGTCTT
>JAEPMM010000122.1 GCA_017643965.1 Marinobacter sp. | reverse complement strand
GAGAAAATAGCCGCTCTCGCCATCACCGAACCCGGCGGCGGCTCGGACGTGGCGAACCTGAGGACCCGGGCGGTGCGGGAGGGGGATCACTTCATCGTCAATGGCAGCAAGACCTTCATCACCAGCGGCATCCGCGCCGACCACTACACCGTCGCCGTGCGCACCGGCGGCGAGGGGCATGGCGGCATCAGCCTGTTGCTGATCGACCGCGACATGCCGGGGTTTGCCACCGGCAAGAAGCTGCGCAAGATGGGCTGGTGGGCCAGCGATACCGCCGAGCTGTTCTTTGAGGATTGCCGCGTGCCCGCCGACCGCCTGATCGGTGCAGAAAATGCCGGTTTCATCGCCATCATGAGCAATTTCCTGGCCGAACGCCTGATGCTGGCCATCATGGCCTACATGACCGCCGAGATCGCGCTCGAGGCTTCCCTCGCCTATGCCAACGAACGCAAGGCCTTCGGCCGCAATATTGCCGGCTTCCAGGTCACCCGCCACAAGCTGGTGGACATGGCGACCCAGGTCGACGTAGCGCGGGAATACACCTACCGCTGCGCCGCCCTGATGCAGGCGGGCAAAAACCCCGTCACGCAAGTGGCCATGGCCAAGAATTTCGCGGTGGACGTGTGTGAGCAGGTCACCCGGGAAGCGGTCCAGATTCACGGCGGAATGGGCTACATGCGGGAATCGGTGGTTGAGCGGCTGTACCGTGACGCCAAGATCCTGTCCATCGGCGGGGGCACCACCGAGATCATGAAAGAGCTGATTGCCAAGCAGATCAAACTGTAAATGCGGGGCCGACCAAGGTTTAGTTTCGAACTGCACGAGACTTCCGTATAATTGCGCCCACTTTTTAACCGCAGTTAAACGCACTCTCAGGAAGGATCGCTCATGCACTTCGATAACATCCCCTCAGGCAAGAATCCGCCGGAAGATATTTACGTGGCCATCGAAATCCCGGCCAACAGCTCACCGGTCAAGTACGAACTGGACAAGGACATGGGCGCGCTGCTGGTGGACCGTTTCATGGCAACCCCGATGTTCTACCCTGCCAACTACGGCTTCATCCCCCATACCCTGGCGGATGACGGCGACCCCATCGACGTGCTGGTGGTCACCCCTTACCCGATCCAGGCCGGCTCGGTGATTCGCTGTCGCCCGGTGGGTGTTCTGAACATGGAAGATGAGGCCGGCGGCGATGCCAAACTGGTTGCCGTTCCCCACGACAAGCTGACCCAGTCCTATCACAACGTCAAGGAAGTGGATGATCTGCCCGAGCTGCTGCGCGACCAGATCCGCCACTTCTTCGAGAACTACAAGGCGCTGGAGCCCGGCAAGTGGGTCAAGGTGCAGGGCTGGGGTAACGCTGCCGAAGCCAAACAGGCCATCCAGGACGCGGTAAACGCCTACAAGGGCTGAACCCTGCGCTTCTGGTACAAAAAAACCGGGCCACCCCAGCCCGGTTTTTTTTGTGTCTCGAGAAAGCCGTTGCCCGGCTTGCGATCAACCCCGCGACAGCAGGTCCCGCATGTCACTGATGGCAGCATTCGCCCGTGACAGATAGGCGGCCATGGTCAGGGAGTGGTTGGCCAGTACCCCAAAACCGCTGCCGTTGAGAATCACCGGGCTCCACATTTCGCCTTGGGCGCCCTCCAGTTCGATGATGATCTGTTTGACGCTGGCCATGGCATTCTTGTCCGTCAGCACCTTGCGGAAATCCACCTCAATGGCCCTGAAGATGTGCAGCAGCGCCCAGGAACTGCCCCGCGCTTCATAGAACGCATCGTCAATCTTGGTCCAGGACGTTTTCACTTCTTCCCCGGACCGCTCCTCCGCCAGTGGGTCCTCCGGATTGATCATGGACACCGCATCCGACACCGAAGCCTTGCCGACACTCTCTCCGAGGGTACGCGACAGGCTGCCGAGCCGGGTTTCCAGATCCGCCAGCCAGTTATTCAGGTTGTCGGCACGGGCAAAAAACTGGGCCGAGGGCTGGTCACGGCGTGACAGCCGATCGAGGTAACGATGCAGCGCGTTGATGCCGTTGCGGTACTCGGCTTCGGTGGACGGGATGGCCCAGCTGTCGCTGTCAAAATGAAACTGCGGTTCCGCCACGATCAGGTCGGGATCTTCCGCCGACTGACTCTGGGACCGGCTGATGTCTTTGCGCATGGCACGGGACAAATCCCGCAACTGCACCAGCACACCGTATTCCCAGTTCGGCATGTTATCCAGCCAGAGCCCGGGCGGGAAAATATCATTGGTGATGTAGCCGCCCGGCTTGTCCAGCAGGGTTTCGGCGATGCGAATCATAGTTGACGTGGTGGCAAAACCGGCCACCGGCTCGCGATCCATGCTGGTGGACACGGTGCGGGTATGTTCACGCACCGAGAAGGTATCCGGCTCACTGCTCCAGATCATGCCCAGGATCACCGTTACCAGCAGATAGAGGCCAAGCACGATCAGAATGAATTTACCGACCACACCGCTACCGCCGGCGTAATCCTGTACATCGTCTTTACGATCTCTGAAATATTGCTTGAGTCTGCCTGGCATCGGTTATTGATCCCCCTGTCCGTTTTCGTTGTCAGCCTTGAACGGCCGTCCCAGATGGTAGCCCATTGCACCGTCAACACCCAACTTGCGCAACACGTCGTGTTCCGCGGCGGTTTCCACGCCGGTGGCGAACACCTTCACGCCACGACTGTGGGCGATGGCCACCACGGACTCCAGATAGAACCGGTTTTCCTGATGGGTATCAATGTCATGTATAAAGCTATTATCGATACGAAGCCCCTGGAACCTCAGATTCCTCAGGTAACTGAAGGGAACGCCGCCAACGCCGAAACGGTCTACCAGTACCGCCACATGGAGCCGGTTCAGCGCCCGCACCAGTAGCCCGACAGCGGTGCGGTGGTGGTGCACGGTCTGCTCGGAGATCCCGATCCACAAGCGCTCACGCACATCGGCCGCGGCCTCCAGTCGCTGAAGCAGATCGCTGCGGAATGCGTCACTGGCCACCGATGATGCACCCAGCGTCAGCGCCAGGTGCCCTCCCGGCCTGCGGCGCAGCAACTCGAGCGCTTCCCGGGACACCCGTCGATCAATGTCCTCGATCAACCCGAAGCGCTCCGCCATGGGCACAAACACACTGGCCTTGAGTTCACCCTCGTCACTGGTGATGCGGGAAAACACCTGGTGATAGACCAGCGCGCCACCGCCGTCGAGCACCATCGGCTGCAGCCACAGCGAGACCCGGTCGTCGCGGATGGCCTCGGTGATGATGGCGCGCCAGGTCTCGCGGTTGTGATGGCCATCCCGGTCCGGGTCTGCGGCATGGCATCCGGTGTGAGGGCCGGCCTGAGCCTGCCGCAGGGCTTCATCGGCTGCCGCCATCAGCTCCCGGGCGTTACGATCGCCCAGCGCCTGGGCCACACCGCCATGGACCATAACCTCCACCGGCGCGGCAAGATCGGAATAGATGCCGTCCAGTTCCTCCACCAGCTGCTGGCACCAGACGATGCCGTCCGCCTGGGTAACACCGGGCAGGAACAGGGCAAACTCGGCTCCGGTCCGGCGGCCGGCGAAGGCGTCCGTGTGGGCGCGCACGAACACGGTAATGGCACCGGCGATCCGCAGCAGCAGGCGGTCCGCCTCACTGCGGCCGTAGGTCTGGTTGTACACCGAGAATCCCTCCAGCTGGATCAGAAACAGTACACCCGGTGCGGCGCGCTCTTCCGACTCCACCTCCACTTTCAGGCGCTGATCGAAAGCGCTGCGACTGGCGAGCCCGGTCACCGGATCCTCATTATTGACCCGCCGCAGATGCTGGATCAGCTTCGCCTGCCCCTCGAACAGCGCGCCCAGGTCATCCGCCATCTGGTTCATCGCCCGGGTGACCTGATTCAGATCGCGGGTGGAATTGACCTCGATACGCTTGCGGAAATCCCGCCGGCCGAGGGCTTCGGCCTGCTTTTCCATGGCTTTCAGCGGCTGCAGGGTGCGGCGCACGATCCACAACAACACAGCCAGCCCGAGGCCGCCGATGAACAGCGTCCCCACGATCATGCCCACCGCAACCCGCCAGAGGTCGTGATACGCGCGCCCGGGGTGGCTGATCACTTCCACGCTGCCAAGCCGTGACCAGCCACGCACCACCTCGGCGCGGCCCACCGGCAGGGACAGGTCCGCCAATGACACAAACCAGGCGGGCACATCGCCGGCTGTGACCACCGTTTCTCGTCCCGCCACCTGCTGGCCCTGATGATCCAGGTAGACCACCGACAGATAGCGACCGCTGTCGAACACCGAATCGATGAGTGATGCCGACGCCACCGGATCGCGGCCATCAATGGCATTGGAGAGTGACAGGCCCACCGCGGTTGCGCCATCACGGGCATGGCCGGCGAGTTGGTCCGACACATAATCGCGGAAACGGTCAAAACTGAAGGCAAGACTGGCCAGCAGCAGCAAGAGCACCAGGCTGCCGGTGTACAGCAGCAGCAGGGATCGAAGGGAGATCACCCCCTTCTGGCGAAACGGCAATGTGTGAGACTGCATCCGTGCCATCACTGGCGGCCTCCGGGCCCCTCTGGCCCCTGGAAATTTGGCTCGCTCCCGGGAGCCTGTGTGATCTGCCCCGCAGAGTTGACAAACATTTACATAGCGTCACCTACGCCGACAACATTAAACACTATAGACTCTGCAAAAGGACTAAGGTTGAAAAATCTGCCTGTAGCGGAGCCGGGCGGAACATAACGAAGAAAAAAAGCAGGCCAGAGCACGATGAACGACGAAAGCCAGAAAGAGAAGCTCAGACAGCACTTTGCCCGTCGCGTCACGACCCAGGCGCGGGTTGTGCTCGACACCTGGCAGAAGATTCATGAGACCCCTCAGCAGTCGGCCGCTTTTCGTGACGATTTTGCCACCGCCACTGACAAACTGGTTCGCTACGCCCAACGCTTCGACATGGCCAGTCACGCCGATGCCGGCAGGAAAACCCTCGATTTGCTGCATCAATGGGCGCCCGGTGAGAACCTCCCCGATGGCCTCGAGCGGCAACTGCAGGACACCATTGAACTGCTCTCCCGCAGCACCTTGCGGCGAACCGATCAAGACACCCCCGAGGCGCCCCAGCAATTCCGCCGCACCCCGGTCTACATCGCCCTTGCCAACGCCGAGATGGCGGGTCGGCTGATCCGGCAACTGGAGTTTTTCGGGTTTCGCGCGTCTGCGTTCAGCACCGCAGAGCAACTGATCGAAGCCTGTGCCCTGCACAAGCCGGAAACCATTCTGATGGACGTCAATTTCGGCGGTGACACCAACACCGGCATCGGCGCCATTGAACGCCTGCAGGAGCGCCACGACACCCCCATACCGATCATCTTCATGAGCGACGAGGACGGCACCATCGAGACCCGTCTGCGGGCGTCCCGCTGCGGGGGTGAGGAATTTTTCTACCCGGCGGTGGATCCGGGGCAACTGATCGAGAAGATCGAAAGCTACACCCACGGCAACACGGTCGAACCCTACAAGGTGCTGGTACTGGACGATTCCCGGGCCCAGGCGAAGTTCATGGAAACGGTGCTGAAAAAGGCCGGCATGAATGCCCACATCATCACCGATCCGATGCAGATCATTCACGCCCTGGAAGAATTCTCTCCGGAAATCATCATTCTCGACATGTATATGCCCGGCTGCACCGGCATGGAGATCGCCCGGGTGATCCGCCAGCAGGACCGTTTCCACAGCGTGCCGATCATCTACCTGTCTGCGGAGGAGGATGTCAGCAAACAACTGCACGCCATGAGTCTGGGCGGCGACGACTTCCTCACCAAACCGATCGACCCCAAACACCTGATCGCCACCATCCACAACCGCGGCCGGCGCGCGCGCTCACTGCTGGCGCTGATGATCCGTGACAGTCTGACCGGGCTGTTCAATCACACCCACACCCTGCACCTGCTGGATCAGGAAATCGTTCGCGCCCGACAGAAAGAACACCCGCTGTGTTTTGCAATGATCGACATTGATTACTTCAAGAAGGTCAACGACACTTTCGGGCACCCCATCGGCGACCGGGTGCTGCGCAGCCTGTCGATGTTCCTGAAGCAGCGCCTGCGCAAGACCGATCACATCGGTCGCTACGGCGGCGAGGAGTTCGCCATCATCCTGCCCGATACCCGGGAAAGTGACGCCCGCAACGTGCTCAACGAAATCCGCGAACGGTTCTCGGAACTCCTGCAGCCCGCCGGCGACCGCGAATTCAACGTTACCTTCAGCTGCGGCGTGGCCGCCTGGAACGGCGATAATTCCCAGTCCCTGTGCGAACGCGCCGACCGCGCGCTTTACCGCTCCAAGGAACATGGCCGCAACTGCGTGACCGCCGCCAGCGACTGATTCGGCCGCCTCCTTGCCCGGTCCGCCTGCGACCGGGCTTATGAAACCAACGTCTTATAGAACTAGTCCCCCGGCTTAACGACAATATCCCGCAGTGACCGGCGCCCTCGTGATCGGCCAGGATCGTGCTTTTTTACGACCAATTGACGACCGCCCGCATTGTCAAAAAGTGTTGATCTCAGGCCAATTAGCACGCACCATTATTGGAAAATGTCGGTAATTTCGGCGATCCTGTAAAAAAACGGTAAGGCAGAGAAGCAATCATGTCGACAATTCTGGTCCTCCATGGCCCCAACCTGAACATGCTCGGCACCCGTGAGCCCGAGGTGTACGGTTACGAGACCCTGGCGGACATCGACAAACGGCTGCACAGCAAGGCTGCCGAACAGGGCCACCACCTGCTGCACCTGCAATCGAACGCCGAATACGAGTTGATTGAACGCATCCATGAAGCACGAACCGAAGGCGTTGACTACATTATTATCAACCCGGCGGCCTTCACGCACACCAGCGTGGCGCTACGCGATGCCATGTTGGCATCGGGCATACCGTTCATCGAAGTGCATCTTTCCAACGTGCATGCGCGGGAAGCCTTCCGTCATCACTCCTACTTTTCCGATATCGCCGAAGGCGTTATCTGCGGGTTGGGCAGTCAGGGCTATGACCTGGCCCTGACGGCTGCCCTGCAACGAATTCACCGATAGACCAGATCAAAACGGGACCGGACCTACTATGGATATTCGCAAAATCAAGAAACTGATCGAACTGCTCGAGGAATCCGACGTCGAGGAACTGGAGATTCACGAAGGTGATGACTCCGTTCGCATCTCCCGCCGTCGGGAACAGGTCGCCGGCACCCAGTACATGGCCCATTACCCTGCGCCGGCCCCCCAGCCGGCACCGGCCGCTGACAACCCCGGCACCGACCCGGGCGAGAACGCGGCACCGGCGGCGCCCACCGGACACACGCTCAACTCCCCCATGGTCGGCACCTTCTACCGTTCACCGTCACCCACCGCAAAAGCGTTTGTGGAAGTCGGCCAGAAGGTCAATGTGGGTGACGTTGTCTGCATCGTTGAAGCCATGAAGATGATGAACCAGATCGAGGCGGACAAGAGCGGTACCGTCACCGAAATCCTGGTTGAAAATGGCCAGCCGGTAGAATTTGACCAGCCCCTGGTCGTCATTTCCTGAACTCGGTGATCGCACATCATGGCTATGTTAGAAAAAGTTCTGATCGCAAACCGGGGCGAAATTGCACTCCGAATACTGCGAGCCTGTAAAGAGCTCGGCATTAAAACGGTGGCGGTCCACTCCAAGGTCGATCGTGATCTGATGCACGTGCGCCTGGCGGATGAATCCGTCTGCATCGGGCCGAACAGCCCGACTGAGAGCTACCTGAACATCCCCACCATCATCAGCGCGGCGGAAGTCACCGACTCGGTGGCCATCCACCCCGGTTACGGCTTCCTGGCGGAGAACGCCGACTTCGCCGAGCAGGTCGAGAAAAGCGGCTTCCGCTTTATCGGTCCGCGAGCCGAAACCATTCGCCTGATGGGCAACAAGGTGTCTGCCATTAACGCCATGATCAAGGCCGGCGTTCCTACGGTACCGGGCTCCGACGGCCCGTTGACCGACGACGACGAGCGCACCCTGCGCATCGCGCGGGAAATCGGCTACCCGGTGATGATCAAGGCCGCCTCCGGCGGCGGTGGCCGGGGCATGCAGGTGATTCATTCGGAAGCCTCGCTGCTCAAGGGCGTACAGATCACCCAGAGTGAGGCGCGCAACGCCTTTGGCGACCCCACGGTGTACCTGGAAAAGTTCCTGGAAAAACCGCGCCACGTGGAAGTTCAGGTGCTGGCCGATATGCACGGCAACTGCATTCATCTCGGAGATCGCGACTGCTCCATGCAGCGCCGCAACCAGAAAGTCATCGAGGAAGCGCCCGCGCCGAATATCAACCCCGAATCCCGCGCCCGCACCCTGAAAGCCTGTACCGATGCCTGCAAGGAGATCGGCTACGTGGGCGCCGGCACCTTCGAGTTCCTGTATCAGGACG
>JAEPMM010000387.1 GCA_017643965.1 Marinobacter sp. | reverse complement strand
CGCTGTCCTCACAGACCACCACCAGCCGACCGCCAACATCGGTCATGGAATGAGTGAGGCTGAACTTGATAAAGTGCTCCTCGATGTCATCAAGCCGCTTTTCCCGCTCTTCATAATAACGCCCGAAGCCCTCTGCGGTTGATTTCCACTCCGAGGGCAACCCAAGAATGCCATGCTCGAGGGCGTTGGTGTAAAGCTCCGACAGCAGAGTGTAGATTTCGCCACTGCGACGCCGCAGCCCGGGGACTTCCATGCAGATATGCAGCAACAGCGGCAGCGGACTGAACTGGCCCAGCGTGCGGTCGCGGATCTGATAGGTGCACCGCCATTCTGCGGGCCCTTCCAGCGCAGACAGCTGCAAACCGTCGGAAAGCCCCTCCAGCGCGGCACCGTCGGCCATCTCCAGGGTCACCAGGGTCAGGTCGTCCTGCTCGAGTTGGCCACCAGAGAATTCCCGTAACCGGCCCATTACCGCCTCAAACGGCGTCTCACCGTCATCGATGCCGCGAAGAGCGGCGGCCACGCCGGTGTCGCCGAACATATCGCCCCCGGCGTTTCTGGTTTCCAGCACACCGTCGGTCATGAACAGCAGGGTATCGCCGGGGCAGGTCTGCAGAATGGTCATTGCTGCATTGAACCGGGTCGCATCCAGCACCCCCAGCGGCAAATGCGCGGAGGGCAGCTGGACGGGCTCTCCGGCCGTGCGAATGACCCAGCCATCGGGAAGCCCACCGTTCCAGACCTGGATCTGGTTCAGGGCAAAATCCGCCTGAATCAGCGCGGCGCAGCAGAACATGCCCGACGGCAGAATACGCTTGAGTTTCTGATTGATCTCCCTCAGCACGTCGCTGGCGCTGAACCCCTTGCTGGTCATTCCATAGAAAATCTCGGCAACCGGCATGGCACCGATGGCGGCCGGCAAGCCATGCCCGGTGAAATCCCCAATAAGAATCTGTATCCCGCCATCGGGCCGGGGGCAGGCAAACAGGATGTCGCCGTTGAAGATCGACATGGGCGAGGCGTGGTGGCGGATGCTGGCGGCGTCCAGGCATCCGCTGTGAGCCACGTTCTCGAACACCCGCTTGGCGACTTCCTGCTCTTCGGTGAGTTTGCGGTTCTGTTCGTGGATCAGATCCCGCTGATGGGTCAGTGTTTCATGCATCAGGCGCATGCGGTTAAAGGCGTTGATCTTGGCCTCAATAATGACCCGGTTGTAGGGCTTGGTCAGAAAATCGTCACCGCCGGCCTCCAGACATCGCGCGAGCGCATCGGCATCGGACAGGGAGGTGAGGAATATCAACGGCACCAGGCGCTCGCCCGCCAACGTCTTGATCTGCCTTGCCGCTTCCATGCCGTCCATACGCGGCATCAGTGCATCCAACAGGACAATCTGTGGCGAGGCCTGGCGGAACAGCGCCACCGCCTCAGCGCCGTTAGCGGCATCGAGCACCTCATGGCCGAGACGGCGTAACAAAGTCTTCAGAATGAGCCGATCGCTGTCGCTATCGTCGGCAATCAGGATCTTAAGTGGCTGGCTTTCGGATGATGCATCCTCCACAACGGGCCTCCCCAGGTGTCTGTCGAGGGTTTTACTGCCGGTCAGTGGATGGCAAACAACTGCTCGAAATTGGATATGGCCAGAATACGGCGAACGTCACTGTTGCAGTTTTCAATACGGATGCTGGCGTTATCGCCGCCGGCGTAATCGCGCAACAGCAACAACATGCCCAGGGCTGAGCTGTCCAGATAGGTGGTGTCGGTGAGGTCCACCACGAATGCCTTTACCTCCTGATCACCATGTTCGTAGGCGTCACGGAAGGCCTGATGGGTGCTGAAATCGAACCGCCCCTCAATTTTGATGGTCAGGGTGCGACCGTCTTCGCTGCGACGCGTCTGAATAGGCATTCCTGATCCTCCGTGGGAATTGACCGAAAAGACTGCACATCGATAAGAATAGCTCAGTGCCGACGATTTGCACCCGGCCCTTGCCGGCAATTCACGGGAAATCAGCGGCGGCGACGGGCAAACGCGCGCCCGGCGGCTTCATCGGACAGTTTCTGCTCTTTCAGGTCCTGCTCGCGCTGCTCCTGCTGGCGGCAGGTCTCGATGTATTTTTCCATGCCGCGGCGTCGCTCCCAGGCGATCTGCCACTGCCGGCGCGCTTCATCAAGCTTTTGCTGGAGAAGATCCGGCTGTTTCTGCTGTTGCCGCAGCACCTGATCCAGTTGCGAGATAAAAGCCTGCCAGGCCTGCAGACGGGTTACCGATACCACGCCCTGCTGGTTGCTGCGGATCTGGTCGCGATACTCCTGCTGGTAACGGTTCAGGTCGTCGATCTGCTGTTGCTGGGCTTCCACCTGCTGGCGGGCTTCCCCGAGTTTTTCCAGGGCTTCCTGTTCCTTGCGCTCTTCAAGGGTCAACACCACGGCAAGCCGCCGGGAGCGCAGCATTATTCAGATTCTCCGGTTATCTTTGGCACACCGGCTTTCAGACGCTCAAGAGAACGTCGCTCTGGCACCACCGCCAGCAACTGCTCAATGCTCTCCGCCAGCGGCGCACTTTCGTTGAGCCCCTGCTGCAGGAACTGCCGCATGTTGCCGATGTGGGTCATGGCGAAATCGGTTTCCGAATCCGACCCCTTCACATAAGCGCCTACGCTGATCAGATCCCGGGCCTGCTGATAACGGGAGTAGACCTGTTTGAACCGCTGTGCCCGCGAGAAATGCTCCAGCTCGGTCACCTGGGGCATGACCCGGCTGATGGACGCTTCCACATCAATGGCCGGATAATGTCCCTCCTCGGCGAGCCGGCGGGACAACACAATGTGCCCGTCGAGGATGGCACGGGCCGCATCGGCGATGGGGTCTTGCTGGTCATCGCCCTCGGTCAGCACG
Source organism: Marinobacter sp. (assembly GCA_017643965.1). Classification (GTDB taxonomy): domain Bacteria; phylum Pseudomonadota; class Gammaproteobacteria; order Pseudomonadales; family Oleiphilaceae; genus Marinobacter. Next base: position 483 of record JAEPMM010000387.1, on the reverse strand, counting down.
GTGTAGAACGCCGTGATCGAGCCGCCCCCCGGGCGGCCGTTCCCCGTGCGCTCCACCAACTGTGGCAATTTGGCAAACACCGAGGGTGGGTAACCCTTGGTGGCCGGCGGTTCGCCCACCGCCAGCGCAATCTCCCGCTGTGCCTGGGCATAGCGGGTCAGGGAATCCATCAACAGCAGCACCCGTTTGCCCTGGTCGCGGTAGTATTCCGCGATGCGGGTGGTCAGCATTGCCGCCCGCAGGCGCATCAGCGGCGAGTCGTCCGCAGGCGCCGCCACCACCACGGAACGGGCCAGCCCCTCGTCGCCCAGAATGTCCTCGATAAATTCTTTGACCTCCCGGCCCCGCTCACCGATCAACCCGACCACGGTGACATCGGCGTCGGTAAACCGGGTCATCATGCCCAGCAGCATACTTTTACCCACGCCACTGCCGGCAAACAGGCCGAGGCGCTGGCCCTGGCCCACGGTCCTCAGCGCATTG
>JAEPMM010000379.1 GCA_017643965.1 Marinobacter sp. | reverse complement strand
TGGCTGGATCTGGAGGGCGATGATACAGCGCTGGCACTGTTCGAGCCCGAGCAGCGTCTGCCGGTCGAGGGCGCCGTGTTGATGCTGGCGGACGAAGGCCATTCGGCGGCGTCCGAACTGCTGGCGGGACTGGGCAAGCGGCTCTCCTCTCGCGGCTGGGCTGTGATGACGCTGGGTCTGGAGGCACCGCCTTATGAACTTCAGCAGGCCTGGAGGATGGCCAATGCTGACCTGGCTGAGGCGTCGGCTGAGCAGGATGCCGGTGAGGGTGCGGAGTCCGTGATGATTGATGTGATGGATGACGGTGAGCGGGAGGATCTGGAGAGCCGTTACCGGGAGCGGGTGCAGGCAATGCTGGCGGCGGCGTCGGCGAACCTGGGGGAGCGTGGGTACGATCGCGTGGTGCTGGTGGGTGTCGGTGCCGCGGCGATCCATCTGGCGCGCTATGCCCGTGAGGGCAATGCTGGCGAGCAGGTGTGGGTGACGCCGCGGTTCTATCCGCGCGATGAGCCGGGGCTGATCGACCTGCTGGCCGGGGCGGACTCCCTGGCGCTGCTTCATCTGTACGGTGCCCGTGAGGAAGCCGCACGCACAACCGCCCGAACGTGGTCGGTCCGGCTGCAGAAGGCCGGAATGGATGGCTATCGGGCACAGCCGGTTGCCATTCAGTCACCGGCCGGGGCCCGCGACGCGGATGCCCTGGCCGGACGCATCCGGTCATGGCTAACCTCAGAGTAGGCTTGCCCGGGGCGGTCTCAGGTGTGGTGGCGCTTGATCAGTTCCCACGCCTGCTGGTAGCGCAGCAGGCGGTCCTTGGCGCGGGCACGCTCCGCGGCGTTGAGGGTTTGCTGCGCCAGCTTGTCCGGATGCGATTCTGACACTTTCTTGCGGTAAGCCCGCTTGATCGCATCAAAGGATTCGCGTCGGGTTACCCCGAGCAGCTGGCAGGCCTGCTCGTAACTGCTGGGTGGCGGCCGGCTTTCCGGTTGGGTGATCCACACCTTGGAAGCATAGCTTTCCAGTATGTCATCACTGACACGGATCGGCAGGCCGATCTGGTCGATGGCGTCCTCGCAGCGATAGCGCCGGGGCTTTGCGGGCCGGCCCTGGAGCTGGGCGGCGTGGCACAGGCAGATGGCGACGCGCAGGGCCGGTGACGGCCACAGGTAGTGGGTCAGTTTCAGGCCCAGGGCCTTCAGGGTCGGCATGTTCTCGGTATTCTTGCCCTTCTGGAACCAGTGGATGGCCTTGCGGCGCTGGCGCATCGACAGTTTGAGGGCTTTCATCATGGCTTCGGCAAACCCGATGTCGGCCTCGGTCACCCGGCCTTCCGATTTGGCAATGTAACCCAGGAAGAAGAACAGGCTGCGGCGGCACCAGTGGGGCAGGCTGGTGCGCAGAATCAGTTCGTTGGCCTGGTGGCCGCAGGCGCTCAGTTCCTGCAGCAGGTCGGAAAACTCGGCCTCGATGCGGGCCGGCAATGTGGTGTCGCGGTTGCTGGTTGCCATCGGTTCAGCCCCGGCCTCCGTGCATCCACTGATCCAGTTGCTGCAAGCGCTGCGGCGTGCCGATGTCCATCCAGTGGCCGCGATGTTCCACGCCCCTGACCCGGCGGCGGGCCATGGCTGCGCGCAGGATGGGTGCCAGTTTGCCGTGGCCGGGCGGGTGGCCGTCGAACAGCCGGCGGTGCAGCAGGCTGATGCCACTGAAGGTCAGTTTGTGTGGGCCTTCGGCGGCGATCAGGCCGTCGTCGCCGAGGTGGAAGTCGCCCGTCGGGTTGTGATCGGGGTTGCGGGTCAGCACCAGCAGCGCGTCGGCCGCCTCCGGTGGTGTCAGCTCGGCCAGATCGAGATCGCACCAGACGTCACCGTTGATGACCAGAAACCAGTCATCCTGCGCGTTCGTCAACTGGGGCAGGGCCTTGAGAATGCCGCCAGCGGTTTCCAGTGGCGTGCCTTCCCGGGAATACTCGATGTGCAGGCCATAGTCGGTGCCATCCCCGAGGGCCCGCTCGATCTGCTCGCCGAGCCAGGCATGGTTGATGATCACATGCGTGATGCCGGCCTGCCGCAAGTGCTCCAGGTGGTAGACAATCAGGGGCTTGCCGCCGGCCTCCAGCAACGGTTTCGGCGTGGTGAGTGTGAGCGGGCGCATACGCTCACCTTTGCCGGCAGCCAGAATCATCGCTTTCACGAGGCGTCGCCCCGGCTTGCCGGCCCGATCAGCCGCTCGATTTCCGGCATCACCGTGTCTGACAACCATTCGTGCAGGTGCCGCAGCGCACCCTGCCGGCCACTGGCCTCAATCAGGTAGCGAACCGTGAGGGGTATGTCCGCCAGGTAGCCGTCTTTGCCGTCGCGCAGGGACAACCGCGCAAAGATGCCCGCCGCTTTCAGGTGGCGTTGCATGCCCATCAGCTCGAACCACTGCCGGAAGGTGTCGGGGTCGGCGTTATGCAGGCCGGCTTCGGCGCTGATCTGCCGGTACTGCTCCACCCAGCGGCTGACGTCGGCGTCCGGCCAGCGGATGTAACAGTCTTTCAGCAGCGAGACCAGGTCGTAAGTCACCGGGCCACGCACCGCATCCTGGAAATCGATCACGCCGGGGCGCTCTGTGGCATCGCGGACCAGCAGATTGCGGGAATGGTAATCCCGATGCACGGTGACTTCCGGTTGTGCCAGGGCGCTTTCCCGCAGATACGCGAACGCGGTGTCCAGCATGGCCTGCTCGCCGATGGACAGCGTCAGCCCCAGTTTTCTGGTCAGCAGCCAGTCCGGAAACAGTGCCATTTCCCGGTCCAGCAAGGCGGTGTCGTAGGGCGGTAACGGGTAGTCCGGTGTGTCGTTGACCTGTTGGATGTGCAGCAGCTCCGTCAGAGCGCCGCGGTAGAGTGTCTCTGCAGACCGGGGCGACAGTTCGCCCAGCATCAGGCGATCGCCGAAATCCTCCAGCAGCAAAAAACCCTGTGTCAGGTCATCGCCTATCACCTCCGGCACGGCCACGCCCTGATGGTGCCAGTGTCGGGCAATGGCGACGAAGGGGCGGCAGTCCTCATGGGCGGGTGGAGCGTCCATCACGATAAAGGGCTTGTGCTCCGCGTTCGTGACCCGGAAATAACGCCGGAAGCTGGCGTCACCGGAGACCGCTGCGGGTTCGGCCTGTTCAAGGCCGGGAAACTGTCGGACCCACTGGGTCAGTGTCTGCAGGCGGGTATCCATGGAACGGCTGGCTATCCTGAGCGAGTGAATGTTGCGTGTGGGCTGATAGAGCAGAAAGTTAGCAGATCCCCATGGAGAGGGTAAATCGGTTTCGCAGCAAACTGGGGTTTCCGGCAACAAGGTACCGAGTTTCCGTTAACAAGGTAGAAGGTGCCGTGTAAACTAGGCCGCTGTTCAATCCTCCGAACCCGAAAGTCATTGCCACAGGAACCCGATCACCGTGCCAGCGCCAG
>JAEPMM010000362.1 GCA_017643965.1 Marinobacter sp. | reverse complement strand
CGGGTGCCTGGGTGGCGGACGGGTGTCGTGCTCACCCTGTCACTGTGGCCCGCATCTGTTGTGGTCGCGCAAGACGCGCCCACCGCCGCCGAGATGGACTGGCGGCCACGTTCGGAATTGCCGGAGTCGGTACGCAGCACCCTGCCGGCGTTCTGCGATGGTGGCTATCTGCCATCGGAGATGTCCATGCCGGTGGTCGATGAAGACAGCAGTGATGCCCTGTTCGGTGGCACGCCGGACGCCGATCAGCCGCTGGAAGCCAGCGGCCTGAGCGCCCGCTACGAGCTGGATTCGGAACTTTTTCTGCAGGGTGACGTGCGGATGCGCCAGGGCCGGTTCACCGTAACCGGTTCCGAGGCGCGTTACGATCAGGTCGGCGGCAGGGTGTCGGTTGACGGGCCACTGGTCAGTCGGGGCGAGGCCTTTTTGCTGACCGGTAAGCAGGCGGATTACGACGTGAACAGCGGGCGATTCGACATCAACACCGCCACCTTCCTGCTGCATGACGCGGAGATGCGTGGCTCGGCCGGTCGGCTGTCGCGGATAGCCGAGGATCAGGTGCTGATCAGTGAAGGGTCACTCACCACCTGCGCGCCGGATCAGAACGACTGGTCCATCGTGGCGTCGGACATTCATCTGGATCAGGGCGAGGGTTTTGGCACCGCCAGGCACGTCCGGTTGCAGATCAAGGACGTGCCGGTGTTCTACTGGCCCTATGCCAGCTTCCCCATTGACGATCGCCGCAAGACCGGTTTTCTGTATCCCTCTTTCGGAACTTCCAATGCCGGCAGTGGCGCGTTTCTCTCGCTGCCATACTATCTGAATCTGGCGCCCCACTACGACGCCACCCTGACGCCCCAGTACATTCACGGTCGCGGGTTGTTCAATGAAGCGGAAGGCCGCTATCTGAGCCGTTGGGGCGAGTCGGTATTGCAGCTCGGTTACATCAGCAACGATCTGGAGTATCAGAACGAATTCCCCGGGGAGGACGGTGAGCGCTGGGCGCTGGACTTCACCACCCGCGCCGGATTCGGTGGTGGCTGGACAGCCTACGGTGATTATTCGGTGGTCAGTGATAACGATTACCTCAGTGATCTGAACCAGACTCTGGAAATCGATCGGGCCACCCATCTGCAGCGTCGAGGCGGCACCCGTTATCAGGATTCCTCCCAGTATTTTGAGGCTTATCTGAACGGCTATCAGACCATCACCGACCGCATTGCGGAACGCAACCGGCCCTATGACCAGTTACCGGAGGTCATCTATGGCATGACCACCGATCTGGGGCCAGTGGAAGCCAATCTGGAAAGTCAGTACACCTATTTCTATCGTGACAACGCCGAGCTGGCAGGCCTTGACCGTGCCAACGGTCAGCGCTTGCGGGCGATCCCGGAAGTGGCGCTGCCGATGCGCGCGCTGTGGGGCTTTGCCCGCCCGTCCGTCAGCCTGGATTACACCCGCTACGAACTTGAAGACTATGACCTGGGCCGCGCCGGGTTTGATCGCTCGGTGCCGGTGTTCGAGTGGGATTCCGGTTTGTATTTCGACCGTCAGGCAACGCTGTTCGACATCCCCTATAACCAGACACTGGAACCGCGACTCTACTACGCCTGGGCCGATGCCGACGCCGATCAGGAAGACATTCCGGATTTCGATTCGGCGCTGCGGTCGTTCAGCTTTGATCAACTGTTCCGCCGTAACCGCTTCACCGGTGGTGACCGGGTCGGCGATGCCAACCAGCTGACGGTGTCCCTGACCAGCCGGTTCAACGATCTGCTCACCGGTGCCGAGCGCGCGCGCTTCAGCATTGGTCAGGTGCATTACTACGATGACCGCGAGGTGACCCTGATGGGGTTGGGTGCGGACGATCGCAGTGACTCGCCGCTGGCCGGCGAAGTGCTGTTGCGACCCCTGGAAAACCTTGAAATCCGCAGTTCCGGGCTGTGGGATCCGGACACCCAGCAAACCGAGGAAGGCCGCAGCCAGCTGATCTTCCACTCCGAGGATTACCGCTATCTGGCCACGCTCGGCCACACCTACAGCCGTAATGAGCTGGAACAGTCGGATATCGGGGCAGTTTTTCCTGTCACAGACCGTGTTAGTCTGATCGGACGCTGGGTATGGGATTCACAGCTGGATCGTACCGTCGGCTCACTGGCCGGCATCGAATACAATAACTGTTGCTGGAGCGTTCAGGTGGTTCATCAGAACGCCCTGACCGACGATCGGGAACTGGAAAGCCGTGTGCTGTTCCAGGTCCAGCTCAAGGGGCTGGGTGGCAGTGGCGGTTCTTCGGACCGGATTTCCGAAGCCATTTACGGATTTGATGAGCGGGAACGTCGCCGTTTCGGTGGCGCTGCAAGCGGCTATGAGTGAGCTTGTGGGGCCGGCGTTCCGCAGAACGAATGTTGATCTATCAGAGGTGACTATGAAGGCGAACCTTCGCCAGTGTGCAAGAACATTCCTGGTCCTGATGGCCGTGATGATGGCCTCGATGGTGCAGGCCGAGCGACAGCCGCTGGACCGGGTGGTGGCCATAGTGGATGACGATGTCATCCTGCAGACGGAGCTGGAAAACCGGATTGGTATCATCGTGGACCGGTTGCAGTCCCAGGGCACCGGCCTGCCTCCGCGGGAGGTTCTGGAAGAGCGCGTGCTCGAGCAGCTGATTACCGAATCCATCCAGCTGCAGATGGCCGATCGCGGTGGCATGCGCATCAGCGATAATGAGCTGAACGAGACCATGGCCGGCATCGCCCGGCGTAACAACCTGAGTCTCGCGCAATTCGAGCAACAGCTGATGGCTGAGGGCGTCAGTTACCGTGAGGCCCGCGAGCAGATCCGTAATGAAATGCTGGCCAGCCGGGTGCAGCAGCGTCAGGTGGGCAACCGCGTGCGGGTCACCGACCGGGAGGTGGAGAACTACCTGCAATCGCTCTCGTCCCGGGAGCCGAGCAACGAAGAATACCGGTTGTCCTACATCTACATTGAAGTGGCCAACCCCAACGACGACGCCGTGGTCGCCGCCGCCCGTGACAAGGCCGAAAGGCTGCGCTCTGATATCGCTGCGGGCCGGGATTTCCGCGAAGTGGCGGTGGCCGAATCCGATGCCGCGAACGCCCTGGAAGGGGGCGATATGGGATGGCGCAGCCGCAGCCAGCTGCCCTCGCTGCTGGAATCGGTGGTGCCGGACCTGGAGCCCGGCGTACCGTCCGAGGTTCTGGGCAACAACAGCGGCTTTCACCTGGTGATGGTGCAGGACCGTCGCGGCGGTGACGGCGAACAGGTCATTGAGCAGTCCCGGGTTCGCCACATCCTCATCCGCGCGACCGAAACCGTATCGGACGCCGACGCTGAAGCCACCATCCGTGATCTGGCCGCAGATATTCGCGACGGCGGTGATTTCGCCGCCATCGCAAAGGAATACTCGGACGATCCGGTCTCTGGGTCCGATGGCGGCAATCTCGGCTGGGTCAGCCCGGGCCAGATGGTGCCGGAATTTGAACAGGCCATGCAGGAAGCCCGCGTGGGCGAACTGAAAGGACCGTTCCGCTCCCAGTTCGGCTGGCACATTCTGCAAGTGCAGGAGCGTCGCCAGAAAGACATTAGCGGTGAGGTGCGTGAATCCGAGGCGCGCCAGGCCATCTACCGCCGCAAGTTCGATACCGAGCTGCAGAACTGGTTG
>JAEPMM010000083.1 GCA_017643965.1 Marinobacter sp. | reverse complement strand
GTTCGCCCTCCACCAGAAAATGCCCGAACGCCTGGCGGTATTTCTTCTGATGCAGCTTCTTGATGTCGTCCAGCTTCACGACTGGGTTCCCCGGGTGTCCGCGATCGGCGGAAGGTCTGCCAGCATCGCTCGGGCCACCGCTTCCGCCACCTTGATGCCGTCGACCCCGGCCGACAGGATGCCGCCGGCGTAGCCCGCGACTTCACCGGCGGGGTACAGGCCACGGGTGTTCAGGCTTTGCAGCCGCTCGCGGTCCCGGGTGAGCCGGACCGGCGAGGAGGTGCGGGTGTCGACACCGGTCAGCAGCGCATCGGCCCGGTCAAAGCCGCGGATCTGGCGTCCGAACGCCGGCAGTGCCTCGCGGATCGCCTCGATGGCGTAAGCGGGCAGGGACGGTGCAAGATCCCCCAGGCGGATGCCGGGCTTGTAGGAGGGCTCCACTTCGCCCAGTTTTTCTGACGGTTGGCCGGCAATAAAGTCCCCCACCAGCTGCGCAGGGGCGCAATAGTCGCTGCCGCCCAGCACGTAGGCCTGCGCCTCCAGCTGTTCCTGCAGTTCGACGCCGGCCAGTGGATCACCGGGGAAGTCCTGCTCCGGTTCGATATTGACGACGATGCCGGAGTTGGCGTTGCGCTCGTTGCGGGAGTACTGGCTCATGCCGTTGGTGACCACCCGCCCGGGCTCTGAGGTGGCGGCCACCACGGTACCGCCCGGGCACATGCAGAAACTGTACACCGCGCGGCCATTGCTGGCGTGGTACACCAGCTTGTAGTCGGCCGCGCCCAGGGCGGGATGGCCGGCGTATTTGCCGAGCCGGGCGTGGTCGATCAGACCTTGCGGGTGCTCGATGCGGAACCCGATGGCAAAAGGTTTGGCTTCGAGGAATACGCCCCGTCGATGCAGCATGCGGAAGGTCTCCCGCGCGCTGTGGCCCAGCGCCATCACCACGTGGCGGCTCCTCAGCTGTTCGCCACTGGCCAATTCCACACCCTGAACCTGGCCGTTTTCCACTAGCAGATCGGTCACCTTCTGTTGGAAACGGATCTCGCCACCCAGATTGATGATCTCGTCCCGCATGCGGGACACCACGCCGGTGAGCCGGAAGGTGCCGATGTGAGGCTTGCTGACGAACAGGATCTCCTCCGGGGCGCCGGCTTTCACAAACTCCGCCATAACCTTGCGGCCGTAAAATTTCGGATCCTTGATCTGGCTGTAAAGCTTGCCGTCGGAAAACAGCCCGGCGCCGCCTTCGCCAAACTGCACGTTGGATTCCGGCGACAGCTGCTTTTTGCGCCACAGCGCCCAGGTGTCTTTGGTGCGGCGGCGCACGTCCTTGCCCCGTTCCAGCACTATCGGGCGGAACCCCATCTGGGCCAGCAACAAAGCGGCGAATAAGCCGCAGGGCCCCAGCCCGACCACAATCGGACGCTCGGACAGGTTGGCGGGGGCTTCCGCGACCGGGTAGTAGGCGGTGTCCGGCGCCGGGCGCACATGGGTGTCGTTGGCGAACCGTTCCAGTACCGCCGCCTCGTCCGGTACGGCCAGGTCGATGATGTAGACGAATTTGATCTCGCTGTTCTTCTTGCGGGCGTCGTAACTGCGCTTGAACACGGTAAAGTGCAGCAGATCGGCATCGCGGAGCTGCAGGCGCTGCAGCAGGGCGGCGCGTAGAGCGTCTTCCGGGTGATCGAGGGGTAGTGCCAGTTCGGTAACGCGAATCATGGGATTTCCTGGCCGCCGGATCGTGGCCCGGCAGGTTGCAGTTGCAGAAGTGCGCCCATTGTACTGCCGGGCCGGGGCCTTGTCAGGCGTTGGACGGCTTTTGCGGTGGGCCTGGGGCAGGCGTACAATGCGGCTTTTCCCGCAGTGAACAGAAGGCACCCCATGGCCCGTTCCAAAAGCAGTAACCGCTGGCTCGAAGAGCACGTCAACGATCCCTTTGTAAAACAGGCGCAGCAGGACGGCTACCGCTCCCGCGCCAGTTACAAATTGCTGGAGATCAATGACAAGGACCGCCTGATCCAGCCCATGGCACTGGTGGTGGATCTGGGCTCGGCGCCGGGGGGCTGGTCCCAGGTGGCCGCCAAGCTGGTGGGCCACAAAGGCCGCGTGCTGGCGTCGGATATCCTGCCCATGGACGCCATTGCCGGGGTGGAGTTCATTCAGGGGGATTTCACCGAGCAATCGGTGTTTGACGAAATCATGACCACCCTGGATGGCGCCCGTGCCGACGTGGTTATCTCCGACATGGCACCCAACATCAGCGGTGTGAATGTGGCCGACCAGGCCGCCTCCATGTATCTGGTGGAGCTGGCGCTGGACATGGCCTGCCAGGTACTCAAGCCCAAAGGCAGTTTTGTCGCTAAGGTATTCCACGGCGAAGGCTACGACGAGTACGTTAAAGCCGTGCGTGAGTCCTTCGACAAGGTGGTGATCCGCAAGCCGGATTCCTCACGGGCGCGGTCGCGGGAGGTGTATCTGGTGGCCAAGGGGTTCCGGGGCGCGTGAGCCTGGCCCCGGCCCTTGCCGCTAGGTTTTCGCCGTGACTTTCACCTGCATCCGGGTGTAGCCGCGGACAAAGTTCGACTGCACATAGCCCGGCTCCTCCAGCACTTCAATGTGAGCGAAGCGCTTGAGGATTTCCTCCCACAGAATCCGCAACTGCATTTCCGCCAGCCGATTACCCATACAGCGATGGACGCCAAAGCCGAATGACAGGTGTTTGCGGGCATTCTTGCGGTCAATGATGAAGCGATCCGGGTCTTCATCAAATGCCCGTTCATCGCGATTGCCGGAGGCATACCACATGACCACCTTGTCGCCCTTGCGGATGGTTGCCCCGTTCAGGGTCACGTCCCGTTTGGCAACCCGGCGCATGTAGGCCAACGGCGTTTGCCAGCGAATGATCTCGGACACCATGTTGGGTATCAGGGCCGGGTTCTGCCTGAGCTTGTCGAATTCCCCGGGGAACTGATTGAGCGCCAGCACACCACCGGTCATCGAGTTGCGGGTGGTGTCGTTGCCACCCACAATCAGCAGCACCATGTTGCCCATGAACTCCATGGGGCGGTTGATCATGGTGCGGGTGTGGTCGTTGGTCAGCAGCAAGCTGATCAGATCGAAACCGGGCGCTTCCCCGGCGTCCAGGCGTGCCTCTTTCTCGCGCCACAGCAATGACAGGGTTCTCGCCATGTCGGCGGCCACGTCAAACGCTTCGTCCGTATTGGAAAGGCCACCGGTGGCTTCCGGCGGGCTTGCTGCCACATCGGACCAGTAGGCGAGCTTGTGACGCTGATCGAGCGGGAAATCCAGCAGCGTGGCCAGCATCCGCGAGGTGAGGTCAATGGACACCCTCTGTACCCAGTCAAACGGTTCATTGACCGGCAGGCGATTGAGGACATCCGCGGTGCGGCTGCGAATCAGACTCTCCATTTGCGCCAGATTCTTCGGTGCCACGACACCCTGCACTGCCTGACGCTGTACATCATGTTTGGGCGGATCCATGGCAATGAAGGTTTCCAGCTCCAGCCCCTCGGGCTGGGGCCCGATGGAAATGATCGGCTCGGCAGAAAACAGATCATGGTGGGTGTCGACGTACATGATGTCTTCGTAACGGGTAACCGACCAGAACGGGCCAAACGGGCTGCGGCTCTGGTAGTGCACCGGGCACTCATCCCGCAGCCGTTTGAAATAGGAATGCCACAACCCCTGCCGGTACAGGAACGGGTTACTGACATCGATATCCCGGAGCGCCAGTGTCGATACCTGCGGCAGCGGGCTCTCGCGAAACACCGGAATCGGGCGGGCTCGGCCCGCCCGTTGCTTCAGACCCTGGAACGCGTGAGCGCCTCTGATCTGCCAGTGCATCGGGACAACAGCGCTGGCTTTGTCCAGCGCAGGCTGGATAACCGGCTCAAGTAACGGGCGCAGTAGATTCATGGTTCACCTTTTGAAGTGTTGTGGCAGTCACATCTGAAATTCCGGCAGGCGCACCACCATGCCATCCAGCTGCTCTGTGACGGTGACCTGGCAGGACAGGCGAGAGGTCTCGGTCTTCTCCGGCGTCAGTCCCAGCATGCCCTGCTCATCCGCCTGGATGCCGCCAGTGGCCTGCATCCAGTGTTGATCGACGATCACGTGGCAGGTGCCGCAAGCGCAGGCGCCGCCGCAATCGGCGTCGATCCCGGGCACGTCGTTGTCCACGGCCACCTGCATCAGTGACTGGCCCACTTCGATGGTGACGACATGTTCTGTGCCGTTGTGTTCAATGAAGGTGATCTGCCCCATAACCCTCTCGCTTCTGTTGTGTTCGGGATTAACAGTGATGTGGCCAGATTAGGTGCTGCAGTGCCGCGGCGGCAGGTCATAAATTGACATTAGGGGGTCATTTAAAGACACTCGGACAACGCGGGGCGGTCTTGAAGCAAGCCGCCTGTTGAATGCCAACGGATTGACAAGAAGCGCCTGTGACCACCATCGATGCCGGCATTGCGAGTATTCCCTCGAACTACAGCCGCTTGATCGCCCGGGAGTTGGGCCTTCAGGCGCAGGACGTGTCCGACTTGCTGGCGATGACCGGGTTGTCCGTCGATCAGTTTCTGCGGGAAGACACCTTGCTGACACCACAACAGCAATTGCAGATTCTGCAGAACAGTCTGGGTATCGCCAATGACGCCGCCTTCGGTTTCCGGATAGGACGTCGCCTGACCTCGCCGACCCACGGTGCCATGGGGTTTCTGGTGAACAGCAGCCCCGATCTGCACACCGCGTTGCGGGCATTCCAGGAATTTCTGCCAATCCGTATGAGCCTTGCCCGGCTTGAATTAGAGACGCGGGGCGACTGGCTGGAGGTCACCTGCGGCTTTGACAGGGTGCACGGAGAAGAACTGCATCGGGTGCTGAGCGAGATCGCTGTCACCATTTTTTTTGAAAGTGCCGAGTTTATAGTGGGCCGCCCCGTGGAGGAGGCGGTCAGCTGCTTTGTTCACCAGAGGCCGGCTTACGGTGACCGCTATGCCGACCATATTCCCGGCCCCGTAGAATTCGGGGCCGAGGCGTTCAGGCTGAGAATCCCGCTGGCGGTGTGCCGGATTCCGAACGCGTCCGCCAACGATGAAAATTACAGGATGGCGCTGCAACAGTGCCAGGCCATGCTCGCCCAACTGCGTCCGGACCAGAAAACCTGCACCTACCAGGTCAAGAGAATGCTGCTGTCGCACCCGCCCGGTACCTTGAGCGAAGAGGAAGCCGCCGCGATGCTGTTTGTCTGCAAGCGAACGCTGGCGAGAAAGCTGAAGCGCGAGGGGAGCAGTTTCCGACACCTGCGGAACGAAATCCTCTCGCAGCAGGCGATCGGATATCTACGGGATGGCACCATGTCCATCGAGGCCATGGCGGAAATGCTGAACTATCACGACAGCGCCAATTTCCGGCGGGCGTTCAAAAAGTGGTTTAACGTGACGCCGGATGAATACCGGCGCCACAACCTGTCCTGACCGAGTGCCGGGGAATTCAGGACCCGTTCTGCTCGCGCCAGGCCAGTTCATTGGTGATGGTGGCCTTGGGCAGGAGCATCTGGAAGTCCAGCTCGGCGATTTCCTTACCATCCTTGAGTCGCTGAACGAAGTCAGGATTGGCCAGAGCTTTCTTGCCGACGGCCAGCAGGGTGCCGGGAAACCGGTTGGCGATGTCCTGATGATTGGTTTCCTCGATGCCGCCGTTCACGATCAGATCAATACCCTCCACGGTGGCGGCAACGCTGGCCAGGCTCTCATCACCGCTGACAAAGTGCTGGCGATGGACGTCGCCGTCGGTGGTATGAACAAAGTCAGCGCCGGCGTCGCGGACGGCTTCCACAATCTGGCGGAAGCCTGCCGCGCCTTCGGGCAGTTGGTAATCCGGGTCGGTCACCGTGCCCTGAGACAGGCGGATACCCACCGGATAGTCGTCGCCGACGGCCTTGCGCACTGCACGAACCACGTCCACCACCAGATGCAGACGGTTTTCCAGGGTGCCGCCGTAGTTGTCGTTTCGTCGGTTGAAATAGGTGCTCAGAAACTGGTTCAGGAGGTAGCCGTTGGCGCCGTGAATCTCGATGCCGTCGAAGCCGGCGGCTTTGGCGTTGGCCGCTGAGCGGGCAAAACCGTCAATGACCGTCTGGATATCGCTGTCATTCATGGTGGACGGTACCCGCCAGGTTTGCTGATCGCCGTACAGGCCCAGGGGGGCGCCTTTCGGGGCCACTTCACTCGGCCCAAGGGGCTGGTCGGTGTAGCGGTTGGCCTGAAACTGGGCACCGGCGTGCATCAGCTGCACGAAGATCCGGCTGCCGGCGGCATGCACGCGATCGATGATGGTTTTCCAGCCCTCAACGTGGCTGTCGTTGATGATGCCGGGCTGGTTGGCGTAGCCCTGGCTGGCCTTGTCGTCGGTGTAGGTGCCTTCAGTGATGACCAGGCCAAAACCGCCCTGCGCGTAACGCTCGTAGTGGTCGGCCATGAGTGCATTCGGTGTGCCATCGGCACCGGCGCTGGTGCGCGTCATGGGGGCCAGGGCAAACCGGTTCGGAAAACGAATGGAGCGGAAATCGACAGCTTGCATGGTATCGCTCATAGACATAACCCTCGTGTTTGCCGGAAAGAACAGGGGCGGAGTATCTCCAAGGGCAGGGTGCGCTGAAAGCGAAGAATATCGACTTTGCCTGTCAGTAAATTTGAACGACTGCTCAGCTTGCTGTTGGGCGGGGTTGGCTAGGCCAGACAGATCCGGTAACGGGTAACGCCCGCGTCTTCCTCGCGGATCCACTCAATCCTGTGACCGGTGACTTCGCACAGTAACTGCAGATCGCCACGGCCGCTGGGGTCGTCGGCGAGAAAATCGACCCGGGTTCCGCTGGGCAGGTGTTGGGTGCGTTTTTTCAAACGCAGAATAGGAAGGGGGCACACCAGACCGACGGCATCGATCTGGTGAACCTCCTGCTGCGCGGCGGCTTGATCAGTCAAGCCGCACATTCGTTGCGCTGCTGCCTTGTTCGGCGGTGGACCAGCCCAGTTGCCCCAGTATTTCCGGGGCGAGAAAGGCAATCACCAGGGCGGCGGCAAACGCCAGAATCATAACCTTCACGTTGACTCTCCTTTCGCCTGTTTAGCCTCGACTTCGGCCACCCACAGATCGTGGTGTTGGCGTGCCCACTCCACGTCTACCTGGCCGTTGCCCATGGCATCGAATGCCCCTTCCATACCCACCGAACCGATGTAGATGTGGGCAATGATGGCCACCATCATCACGAACGCCACGATCGAGTGCCAGATGTTGGCGTACTGCATTTCCTCGTGGGGCGCGAGAACCGTGGGGAAGTCGGTGCCCAGAATGCTGTTCATCACGCCAAAGGTCTTGGCAAACATCGGCATTTCAAACGGAAACAGCAGGGACAGGCCGGACAGGGACACCGAGAAACCCAGAATCATCACCGTCCAGAAAATGATCTTCTGGCCGGCATTGAACTTTTTGGCGGGCGGGTGGGATTTGGTAAAGATGCCGCCGCCGGCCTTGAGCCATTGCCAGTCGAGCTTGTTGGGGATGTTGTGAGCAACCCACATAACGAAGGTCATCACCAGACCCAGCATGAACGCCCAGGCCACGTTGTTGTGGAGCCACTTGGAGCCTGCTGCCAGGGTCGCAAAGGCGTCTGGCCCCATCACCGGGATCAGGAAGCTGCGTCCCATCAGGGTAATCAACCCGGTGAGGCCGAGGACAATGAACGAGCCGGCCAGCAGCCAGTGGCCGAAGCGTTCGATGGCCTTGAAGCGTTCGATGGTGGTCCCTGCGGGTCCGCCATCGATTCTGATGCGTCCGCGCACAAAGTAGAACACGGTGAGCAGCACGATGATGCCGAGCAACGCCAGGCCACCGTAGGTCAGCACCGGGCCTTCTCGGAGCGTGTACCAGGGCATGCCACCATCCTGGATGAGAACATCGGCGGCCGGGCTCCGGGCCTGGGTAGTGATGTCACTCTCGTTGTAGCGGATGCCGCGCCAGGTGTCGGCGTCAGAGACACCCCCGCGGGTGCCCAGTTGCTCACTGATCGCGGCGGCGTTGTCGGGGTTGCCCAGATTTTCTGAGCGGAACGACTCGTCAACCTTCATCTGCTGCTGACGGGCCATGATGTCTTCCAGGGTCTGAGCCCCCCCGGTACCGGACCGGTCAACCCCGGCGGCGTCCTGCGCCCACGCGGGGTTGGCCAGCAGCGTCGCCACTGCGAAGACGACGGCACCAAACAGTTTCATGTTCATGAGAACACTCCAGCGGAATGAACAATAAGAAGCGGTTGCCCCAATGAATTCCGGGGCACTAGGGCCCCGGATCCATCTGTTGGGCTCAGGCGCCCTTCTTCTCGTAGGCTGTGCCCCATCCCCAGGCGCCAGAACCGAAACCACGGTTCACCACGCGTTGGCGATAGATGTCCGCCACCTCGTTGCCGTCACCGGCCAACAGGGCTTTGGTTGAGCACATTTCCGCACAGATAGGCAGTTTGCCTTCTGCAATCCGGTTGCGCCCATACTTGGCGAACTCGGCCTGGGAATTGTCCTCTTCCGGACCACCGGCACAGAACGTGCACTTGTCCATTTTGCCCCGGCTGCCGAAGTTACCCGCCTGGGGGAACTGGGGCGCACCAAAGGGGCAAGCGTAGAAGCAGTACCCACAACCGATACACAGATCCTTGGAGTGCAACACCACACCGTCTTCGGTCTGGTAGAAGCAATCCACCGGGCAGACGGCCATACAGGGCGCGTCTGAACAGTGCATGCAAGCTACCGAGATCGAACGCTCTCCGGGTTTGCCATCTTCGATGGTGACCACGCGTCGACGGTTGATGCCCCACGGGACCTCATGCTCATTCTTACAGGCCGTTACGCAAGCATTGCATTCGATGCAGCGCTCGGCATCACAAAGGAATTTTGCGCGTGCTTGTCCTTCAAGAGCCATTTTCTACACCTCTTATTATGCTGGCATAATCGAACACAGGGTGGCTTTGGTCTCTTGCATCTGCGTGACCGAGTCATACCCGTATGTTTGAATCGTGTTGGTGGATTCGCCCAGGACGATGGGGTCGGCGCCCTTGGGGTACTTGTCCCTCAGGTCCTTGCCCTCCAGATGTCCGCCGAAGTGGAACGGCATGAAGGCGACGCCTTCGCCGACCCGCTCGGTGATCATGGCCTTCACCTTGATGCGCCCGCCTTCCGGGCCGGAAACCCAGACGTCCTCGCCATCACGAATGTTCAGGTTGTTGGCGTCGCGGGGATTCACCTCGATGAACATGTCCTGCTGCAGTTCCGCCAGCCAGGGGTTGGAACGCGTTTCGTCACCGCCACCCTCGTACTCGACCAGACGGCCAGAGGTCAGAATGATGGGGAAGTCCTTGCTGAAGTCCTTCTTCTGAATGGACTCGTACAGGGTCGGGACGCGCCAGAAATGCTTGTCGGCGTAGGTCGGGTAATCCTCGACCAGATCGCGACGGGTGGTGTACAGCGGTTCACGGTGAACCGGCACCGGATCCGGGAAGTTCCACACGATGGCGCGGGCCTTGGCGTTACCGAAGGGGGCGCATTCGTGCTTGATGGCCACCCGCTGTATACCACCGGACAAGTCCGTCTTCCAGTTGGTCTCGGGACCGGCAATGCCGTCGATGGTGGCACGCTCTTCCGCCGTCAGGTCTCCGTCCCAGCCCAGATCCATCAGCATCTGCATGGTGAATTCCGGATAGCCGTCCTTGATATCGGAGTCCTTGGAGTACACGCCGTCCGCCAGGATATTCTGACCGTTGTGCTCGACACCAAAGCGGGCGCGGAAGGTCAGGCCACCCTTGGACACCGGTACCGACATGTCGTATAGGTTCGGGGAACCCGGATGGTTCATCTCGGGTGTGCCCCAGCACGGCCACGGCATGCCGTAGACATCGCCATCGCAGGGCCCGCCCGCGGCACGCAGTGTGGTCTTGTCGAAGTGGTGCTGATACTCCATGTGTTTCTTGAGGCGCTCCGGCGACTGACCGGTGTAGCCAATGGTCCACATGCCGCGGTTGAACTCGCGGGTGATGTCTTCGGTCACCGGAATGTCGCCCTCAAGGGCTAT
>JAEPMM010000259.1 GCA_017643965.1 Marinobacter sp. | reverse complement strand
CGCAGTTCAGTTGAAAGCGCTTCTCGACAATCAAGAGCTGATGGCGACTCTGGGGCATAACGCCCGCAAGCGAGTGGTCAGATACTACTCCCGATCCGCCCAGGCATCCGCGCTCGTCAAAGTGTTTGAAGCTCTGGAAGCCAGTGTGGAGTGCTCTCCGTGAGCCAGGCCGAACAGATGGTCAAGCATTCCAGCATATATGCTGTCGGCAACATCTCGCGACAGCTTGTCGGCTTTATCATGCTGCCAATCTACACCCATTATCTGACGCCTGCAGATTACGGCGTGATTGGTCTGTTGGTATTCTTGGTCAGCCTGTTCGAGATCCTACTGGGCGGCCACATGTTCCAGGCGGTGCCGAAATTCTACCATCAGGAAGACGATCCCAAACGCAAAAACGCAGTTGTTTCCACAGCCTTTCTGGTTACCACCTGCTTCAGTGGTCTTGCGTGCCTATTGATGGCCAGCTTCTCGGAAGCCTTGTCCATGGCCACCTTCGGAGATGAACAGTATAGTATTTACATCGTCATATTCTCAGCTTTAATCCTGACCCACGCTCTCGAAATCTACTCACTGACCTATCTCAGAATACTGAAAAAACCCTGGACATTTTTCAATTTCAATATGGCCAAGCTCGCCTTACAGCTGGGACTCAACGTCTACACAATTGTCATACTGGGCTGGGGTTTGATGGGACTGGCATTGAGCAGCCTGCTTTCGTCCGTCATCATCTCGTTGATTCTGATCGCCTACACGCTCACTAAAACAGGACTGGCCCTGAGCAAAGACATCGCTATCAGAATTATCAAGTTCAGTTGGCCCTTGTGGATATCGGGTTTGATTGGGCTCTATATCGGATCTTCAAACAGGTATTTCATCAGAATATTCTCATCACTTGATGAGGTGGGTCTTTACGAACTCGCCATTAAGTTCGGTTCCATCGTCATGGTTCTGATCTGGAGCCCATTCTCCCAATACTGGCAAACTGAGCGATTTGCCATAGCAAAACAAGATAACCCCTACCCCGCATACTCTTTGGCATTCAGGATGATTACTGCTTTACTTCTGATCTCAGGAGTTGGCGTAAATCTCTTTTCGAGCAGCATTATCAATGTAATGTCAGCACCCTCGTTCTATCCCGCGGTCAACGCCGTGCCCTTTCTGGTTGTTGCGTGCACCTTTCAGAGCCTTACGATATTCAACAACTTCAGCTTCATGTTCACAAACAGAACTTTTGAGATCACCAAGAACAATATATTCACAGCTGGGGTGATTACAGCGTTCTACTTCGCACTCATCCCGGGCTTTGGTTTCGTGGGCGCTTCTGCGGCTTTTGCCGCTGGCTCTGTTGCACAGTACATCTACGCGCTTTATGCCGCTAACAGGGTCTATCCATTGAAAATCCCTCAGAAGCCTCTGATTCTGGGGCTGTTGATATTGTCTGTGGGAACCATTATTGACTTCACGTTCATTGAGGTTCAGTTCGGTTTTTCCAGCCTTGCGCTGAAACTGGCACTTTCGATCGCCGTTTCGATTCTGATTATTCTGGCGCTGTTTGACCGGGAGGAACTGCTGTCCTCACGGAAATACATAGCTGACATTTTTTCCAGGGTCGCTTCGTGACAGTGCGCTTCGACGAATCCGTAAGTCGTGCCCACTACCGAATGGTTAACCCGTCACTGCATGATGACGAATGCCCTAGTGACTGGCAAAATACTCTCCA
The DNA here is from genome assembly GCA_017643965.1 of Marinobacter sp. GTDB lineage: Bacteria > Pseudomonadota > Gammaproteobacteria > Pseudomonadales > Oleiphilaceae > Marinobacter. Next base: position 3,421 of record JAEPMM010000259.1, on the reverse strand, counting down.
TAGAGACCATGTTCATGCCCCCCGCGTTTGCATACCTATGCGGCACATCAGCAATGACTGAGCCACTAGTTCCCGATAATGAAGTCGCTCGGCGGCCTCGGCTTGGAGGAACTGCTGGTCCCGTCAGGCGGAGCGTCGTAGACTTTGAAATCGTCTATGTAAATTCTGGTCGCCTGGGAAAATCCTGAGTTTGACCACCCCAGAATATACCCGCCATTGATTCGTCCTTGATTGTCCGGCTCCCAGAACGGGAAATCGAGCCCATGAAAAAGCTTATCGTTGATCCAGACCTCAGCTCTGCCATCGTTTTTTACGCCATCGGAGCCGGCACTGTAGTGGATCATGACTTTCGTCCATCTGCCCGTCTGAATTGCGTAATCTGATGAGCTGCCAATAAAATTCCGGGTATCGAAGTCATTCACTGGCCAATTATTCGCGCCGCTGGGAGTTTGTGTCGTGGACAAGAATCTTCGCATCAAAGAGCTGCCCCCGCCCTGCACAGCGGACTCCACCGTCAGCATTTGCTTTGGTGCTCCGTTGTAGTTGTACTGAAAGAATTTATTATTGGACGAGCTGGACTGGGAGCGGTGATTGTAGTTGTCGGGATACAGTATCCAGTATTCTACCCAAACGTCTGATACCGCTTTTCCAAATCGAAAACCAAGTTCCCTCCAGGAATCCTCACCGTCAGCATTAGGTCCGAAAACAAACATTGCGGAGTAACTACCGCTGTTACTCGTTGCATTGGATGCGGAAACGTTGGATGCACTCCACCTGAAGCTTGTTCCATCCCGCATTGAATTCTTTGAGAAATCTCCGGATTCAAAACCATCTTCAAACCACGGCGCCCCCTGGGCGATGCTTGCACCAAGCATCGATACAGCAATTAGAAACGATAGTATGTTCTTCATTTTGGTCACCACATTAGTTAAACAGTATGTTGATGAAACCATTCACATAAGTTATCCATTGGCCTCCTTATCCAAAACAAAGTTTGGCTTCAAGGACTGGTTGGCCCAGGGAAAAAGATAATTCTCCCACCGGAAAGTTCGAGGTCTGTTTCTCAATCTGGCACTGCGTGCGAAAACATCCAGGACTCTTTGCCTGAACAAACTTCTCCAGGCATCTATAAGGCGCCTCAGGAGATACAATACCTGCAACGTGAAGACGTTGTTGTGATGAACACTCAGAAATCGCTTGTACTCCGCCTTGAGTTGATTTGCCAGTGGCATCAGAAGCAACTCGTCAACCGTTGTTGCGCTTTTGGTTTGCCCGAATAGCTCTCGCGGAATACCCGCTTCTTCTGCAATTCGCCGCGGCACTGGCCGGTCATAGTCCCCTCCCACAGACCAGGGCTGCATGGCGACATCTTCACTGAGTCGCTTGATATCCCCGATGTGACGTATTCCCCAGAAGGGGACCGGACAGTGGATAACGCCTTTCACCAGACGGTGTTCGCAGAAACCCAACCCCGTGGAGTCCTTTCGCTTCAGATAATCCTCTGGCACCTTACCCCCGCTCCTCGACCACACCATGTCACCGTTAAATCCGGTGAACATGACCGACGGGCCCGCGGGATAATTGAAAATCGAGAAGTTCATGTCCTGCAGGCTTCCATTCGCGGCCCAGTACCAGAGCTCATCGCGAAATTTTTTCCGGCAACTGGTGTATTCTTCGCACTCCAGCCCAATTCGTTCAGCAATCTGTGCCCCTGAATCTTCTCTCGGGATCAGACTTCGGGCCGAGACGATGGTGAATGCTTTTCGCGCACCGGCTTTCCTGGCCAATAGCGATGCGACCGGGCTGTCGTAACCCCTGGATATCGTACTCAGGACATTGATCGGACGGCTGCGGGCGGCATCAGATGCGTTCTGCCCTATCAAGGACGCCGTATCGAGCAAAAAACTGGAATAGCTTTCATAGGTGGGGAAAGCGGCAGTATGTTCCGTTTTTGGTACGACCGTCAGTGTACCGCCGCATAACTCAACATTCTCGAAGTAGTGTATCTGCAGTTGCCCCCTGCTGACGGGGTAGTGTTTTTGGTAGCCCCGCCCTTTCACAATTGTTTCGACAGCTTTCGCATAGCTATTGTCATCACACACCAGATCCACTTCCGCGATACTGAGCAAGCAAGGAAGGGAATTTGATACGGTCACCATGCCATTGTCGTTGTGACACCAGATTCGATCCACGGTAGAGCAAGAGCTGACGAACCGAACAACATCACCAACAATCCGGACACCGCTGCCGTAGAACAGCTCCGAAGCGTCAAACCCTTTTTCCTCAAAAGGCCCGGGCCAGACCCCCTCCACAACAAAATCCGGTCCGAACTCCACCAGCTCTCCGCACCAGACGCTAAGGACATCGGGTTTTTCCGATTCGAATTTGGCAACCCAGGCCAAGGCGGGGAACGCCCGCTCCGAGACGCACTCGATCTCTAGCTTCATTTGGACAAACTTCCTTTGTTGTAGTCCAGTCGATGATTTCAGATTAGCTCAAAAAACCAGCAAATTGAATCTGCGCGGCCTTATCTTTCAGCGAATAAATTGATACCGGCATGGCGCGCCGGCACACCCGGATCAGCGATGGATGAGATAGTCGAGTGTTGTCGCTTTAGAGACCATATCGAAAAAAGGGTACCTGTTTGATTCGGGGTCCATTATTACTGCGTCCACAAGCTTCTGGTGATCCCAGAGTGTGCCAGACAGCAAGGGCCCCAGACTCTCTACCCAGCCTTCATTAACGATTTCCCGGAAATTGTTCCAGCCAAAGCTTCGGTCACCATACCTCGAAAATCTCCGGTAAAGGGTTGCCATAGCGGGTGTACTCTCAACAAGCTTCCGAGTCGCTCGGGATACTTCCTGAACCAGGAGGGGTCTTCGGGCATTCGCTAATGTCGCCGCCATAGGGAAATCAAGAAGCTTCGGGTTCAGCTTCTTGATGATTTCCTTGTTGATCTTGTTATGCGCACGCCGAGAAAAAGGCATTGAGGGCGCTGCCGCCAACAGCTCCCGGTTCGTAAAAATATTGCGGAACCGGTTCCCTTGAGCGGCATTGGTCAACTGCCGGTTTATGTACTGCCCTCCACGATGCTCGGTGTAGAACCTTTCGAACATGGCCTGGGCATCCTCCATGCCTTGCTTCTCGTAGGAATGGAACAGAGCTTCCAGGCGCTGATTCGACTGCTCAACCAGGTCTCTGGATCGGAGGTCGTCAGCTAACTGACCCTCGACGAACCAGAAAACCCGGTAATTCGACATACGCAGGTATTTAAGAACCGTTTTCTGATCATGCAAATGAAGGACGTTATCGAGGAACGCACCCGCTCCGACCATATGCATCAGTAAAGACACATGCTTCTTCTTGCCGGGGAGCATGTTAAGGGTTCCATAGTGCCCAAAAATTTGAAGTTGCTTCTATT
>JAEPMM010000217.1 GCA_017643965.1 Marinobacter sp. | reverse complement strand
GGCGATGGGGATTGGGAGTGGGTATGCGAAGAGAGAGGCGAGCGGGCGCGCGGGGTTCGAGCGACAGGCGGAAGGTCGAAGAGGGCGCGGCTAGGGCGCGGGAAGACCAGTCGCCCTCGTAGCCGGCCCGGCGCTGTGCAGGCATGTCGCCATCCGGACCCCCGTACAGCACCACCTCATCCACCAGCGGCAGGGCCAGCTCGAGGATCCAGTCCGACAAAGCCGCACCGGCACCCACACGCAGATCGAATCGCGCCCAGTAAGCGGATTCGGTGTAACCGAAGTTGAGAACCCCGCCGTTGTGACGGGTAAAGCTGTGGTCGGCTTCCTCCACAACATCGTTGAAACCCAGACTGTGATCAGGGTCCTCGAGGTACCAGATGCAACTGCCGAGATCGCGGACACTGGTGGTGGCACTGTTCAGCACAATATGATCGTCCTGGCACTGCGCACTGGCCGATACCAGCCCTGCCAGGGCCCATGCCAGCAGCACCAGGATGGCCAGAACGCTCCGGCGAGTCAGGGATTGCCATTGCTGCAAAATGTGATCTCCGCGAGGGTAGACGCCTGCTTTATGGTTTATTGTCAGCAGTCAGGCCGGAGCGGAATCTTTCCGCACCGCAGTCCGTCACTTTAGCCGTTACATTCGATTTTCGCACCCCGGGGCCTTCATTAATGAGACATTCCTGCCTATTCGCCGCCATTTCCATGACCGGTCTTGTTCTGGCGGGGTGCGGCCCGGACAGCTCCAGCGACAGTGGCTACCTGAACCCGGCGACCGACGTCGACCTGCCACTGGAAACCTTCCGTCTGCAGGACACCGAAGGGCTGCCGTCCACCCTGCAACGCACCGCCTTCGCTGATTTTTACCGTGGCATCGAACCGATCGACGAGGGCGCGGATAGCGGCAGCGCCACGGCGTTACGGGAACATCTTGATGCCTTTCTGGGCGCCACCCCGAACGAGGACGGCACCGACTACACCGCCGTACGCAACCCGCTGGATCTGATCAACGAGGTGATTGCCTCCGGCACAGTGGATAACTTCAACGAGGGTCGGCGGCTGATGCGGGACAGCATCGAAGAAGACGAAGCCGCCAGCTACAACACGCCGGCCAACGACGCCCTGGTCCGCTTTACCGAAACCGGCGCAGACACCACAGCCTCCGCGGCCGACAGCACCTGGATCTACGTCATGCTGGACTGGACCTACAACCCCACACTGAAAAAAGTGTTTCGCGCCACCCAGTTTGTGGCCCGGCCACCGGCTGACGGCGAGACCGGCCCCGCGGAAGTGGCCAGCGCCTCCTGGAGCGGTCGTTACGATACCAGCACGTTCGGCACCAGCGGATTCAATCAACCGGAATTCTCGGCCACCAGTTACACCGGTCGCACTCTCGGCAATGTGGAGTTCCTGCAGGAATTCATCGGCACGCAGCGGGATACATTGACGCTGACCGCTGCCGAAAATCTGGTGATCAATGGTGAGGAGCCGGATTGTGTCAAAGCGGTGCTGACCTACAGCGAGGCGACGGTCAGGGTATTCACCTCAACCGACGAACCACCAACGGTCGAGGAGGACGGTGAGCGCACAGCGAATCCGCAGCATTGTGGCAACCAGCAAAACGGTGAGGAAGCCATCCGCTACGACACGGTGACCATTGCGGGACGTCAGTAACCGCTGTCGCGCAAATCCCAGTTCTGCAGGAAACCTCGCTTGCGGTCCAGCATCCGTTGATAGGCGGAGATCATGATCGCAGCGTGGGGGGCACGGGTCAGGCGGAGGGTTTCGATGCGGCGTTCCAGGCGCTCGACTTCCGAGCTCACCTGTTCCCGCACGTGGGAGCGCACACTGTCATGGTGATCGAGTTTCACCGCGCGCGGGCGATCCGGATCGGTCGCCATGTGTGAGTGCTTGTCCATCACGCTTCTCTTCCGTTGAGTGTGGTATATCCATAACGCACATTTGAATTCTGCATGACTGTCCGACAGAACTCAATAAAAATGAATAGAGTTTCATATTTTTGTAAGCACGTTATGGCCCGGGCAGAAACAGCGCAAACATCTCCTGCTATAGTTCCTCTTTATACGAACCGACATTTCAAACGGACGAGCAACCCCATGAGCCAGACTTCTGTTGCCGACACACTGAGGGAATACCTTTCACTGCTTGAACTGCTTGATGACGCCTACTGGGAAGCCAGCAGTATTCAGCACAAGGACATGCTGTATGACATCATCAGCATCTTCAGCCAGGAAGTGGCGGAAATAAACAAGCTCAGCGTGATGGACCATCATTATCCCTATGAAGTAATCACCGAGGGGATCCGCCGTGTCGTTCCCAAGCTGGAACGACTTGACGATAGCCGCGAAGATGTCATCCAGCGTACCCAGACCCTGACGGATTTCCGCGACATCCTGTCTTCGGTGCTGGGCATACTGGAAGACCAGCTGCGCACGCTCTGAAGGCGCTTCAGGCCGCGATCAGCGGCCGTTGGCTTTCCGGGATCAGTGGCAGGCGGTCGCACACGGTGTAAACAAACTTCGCCAGCGCCGGCAGATGGTGGCCCACAATGGGGATACCGGTGTTCAGCAGGCTGACGGAAATGTCCCGCGCGGGATCGGCCCAGCACAGCTTGTTGATCAGACCGATGTGACCAAAGGCGTAGCGGCTTTGTTGTCCCCACAAGCCAAAGGGGTTGCCCCCCAGCATCATGCCGGCACTGAAACGCATGGGCACCATCATGGTGCGGTCGATCTGCAAGGAGCCGAATTGCTGGATGGACCGGCGCACCGTCAGCTCACTGCAAATGCGCTTGCCGTTCCAGACCCCGCCGTTGAGCATCATCTGGAAAAAGCGGCCGATTTCCTCGGCGGTACCACACAGATTACCCGCCGGAATCACCGCCTCCTGGAACCGCGGATCATTCACCACCTGCTCCACGGTACGAATGTCGCCGCCCAGCGCGCGGTTTACAATCCAGGATACCGGGAATCGCGGGGTTGGCCCGGTGGCGTAATTACTGGCCAGTTCGTTGAGCTGGTCTGCCGCGATACCGTAGGTGAACCAGCGCATGCCCATGGGCTGGCGCAGGTGGATATCGAGGAAGTTCTCGATGGTGTCACCGGTGACTTTCTCCAGCACCCGCTGCAACACGAAACCACCGGTGATGGCGTGATATGCCACCTTGGCGCCGTCCACTTCGACCGGTTTGGCGGCACACAACACCCGCCAGATTTCGTCGCGGTCCCACAACACATCGATGGGGGTTTCCCGGGGAATGCCCGGAATGCCGCCGCGATGGGACAGAATCTGATGAATGGTGATGGTGCGCTTGCCGGCAGCGGCGAATTCCGGGCAATAGTAGGACACCGGATCACTCAGATTGATCAGCCCCTGCTCCGCCAGTATGTGCATCAGCAGTGCCGTCACCGCCTTGGATGCAGAGAAGTAGCAGATCGGGGTGTCGGTGGTCATCGGCACCTTGACCGCATTAGGCGCATCGTGGGGGCCGTTGCCACTGGCATGCCCGATGGCGCGGTGCAGAATCTGCTCGCCCCGGTGTCGCACCGACAGCTGGATACCCGGGTGCACACCGGTGCGGTACAGTCGCTCCACGCCCTGCCAGATGGCGTCCGTGACCTGGGTGGAAACCCCTGCGGCGTCGGGGTTTTCGCCGGCGGCATCGCGATAGGTGATGGCGGACAGGTCTTTCGGTACCGGGCAGGTATGCAGTGCACGACGGGCAATTCGGTTCATCGGTAACCTTTGGTTCGGGTTGCGGTTTTTCATTTCATGATCGCCGTAGGCCGGGGCCGGATCATTGGCCGGAGGGCGGTGGCGACGCTGTCAGTCTTTCCAACGGCTGCGATCAGGCATTATGAGCCGGTTCCGGCGACGGCGCCATGATCACGCAGTTGCGACCGGCTTCCTTGGCCCGGTACATGGCCCTGTCTGCCGCGGCACACAGGGACTCCGGGCTGTGGCCGTGCATGGGAAACACCGCCACACCGATACTGATGGTCAGCGTGGCGGCGTCTCCGGTCTCCAGGTGCACCGGTCTGCCACCGACCAGCAGTCGCAGGCGCTCAGCGGTTTCCAGCGCATCCTCCACACCCATCTCCGGGAGCAGGATAACAAACTCCTCACCACCAAAACGACCGATGACGTCGACACTGCGAATGCCGGTCCGCATCCGCTCACTGACGTTCCTGAGCACCGCATCGCCGGCGGCATGGCCAAACGAGTCGTTGATAACCTTGAAGTGATCAAAATCGATCCAGAGCAGCGCCAGCTCCCGCCGGTAGCGGGACGCCCGGGCAATTTCCTCCTCCAGCAGACGGGTCATTTCCCGCCGGTTATACAGCCCGGTTAGCGGGTCGAGGGTTGCCAGCTCGGCCAGCTCATTTTCCAGCGCCTTGCGATCGGAAATGTCCAGCACAATGCCCTCCAGCAACATCTCGCCTTCGTGCTCATCGTCAACGCCGCGGCCACGCTCCCAGACCCAGATCTGGCTGCCATCCTTGCGGGTGAGCGCATACTCGACGGCAAACGGCTCGCCCTGTTCCACGGCTTTCGCAACCGCTTCGGTCAACCCCTCGCTGTGTTCCTCGCCAATCAGGCTGGCGTAGCTGGCCACCCGGTTCTCAACCAACTCGTCTGGCTCATAACCGGTGAGATCGCGGCAGCCGCTGGACACGAACAGCATGGTCCAGTGCTCGTCAAACCGGCAGCAGTATGCCATACCGGGCAGGTTGTCCATCAAAACGGTGAGCTGCCGCTCCCGCCGCCGCAGCGCTTCCCGCTGGCGGTGCTGGAGCTGCAGCAGCCGGCGGTCTTTCTGCAACTGCCGCAGCAACACCACAAACAGCACCGTCGTGGTGACCAGCACAAACAGCAGGCCCTTCCAGGTCTGCACCCGGCTCAGGGTAGTCGGATCGGTAAACCAGGCGTGTGCCACGGCATCCGAGAAGGTGATCCATAACCAGCCGACACACAGATAGATCAGAACCACCCAGAGCGTGCGCAGCAACGGAATGTGCCGGTTCTTGAGGGTGTTCATTCAGCCACAGTCCGGATAGGGGTCATGGTTGGAAAACAAGGCTCTTGAGGAAAAAACAATAACAACTGTATGAAAAGTAGTCACTCACCTCCGGTTCGTCGAGGGCAGTTTGCAATTGATGACAAATGCGGTAAATCTTCAGGCCTGAACCGATTGAACGAGCGGATGCCCACCATGACACCTGCCATAAACGCAGCCCGAAACGCCAGCATTCACTACACCCTGCACGAGTACCCTCACGACCCGGGCAGCGCATCCTACGGCCATGAGGCGGCAGACAAGCTGGGCGTTGCGCCGGCCCGGGTGTTCAAGACCCTGGTGGTGACGATAGACGGCAAGGAACTGGCGGTGGCAGTGGTGCCAGTCAGTGCCATGCTGAATCTGAAACAGATCGCGCGGGCGGCCAATGGCAAAAAAGCGGCGATGGCCGACAAGCAGCATGTGCAGCGCAGCACCGGTTACGTCCTTGGCGGTGTCAGCCCGCTGGGCCAGAAAAAACCGCTGAAGACCTTCATTGATGACTCCGCGGAGGGGTTCGACACCGTGTTCGTCAGCGCCGGGCGCCGGGGCCTGGAAATCGAGCTGTCACCCCGGGACCTTGCGCGCCTGACCGGCGCCGGGTTTTCCCCGCTGCAGGCCTGAAACCGGGCACAAAAAAACCGGACAGCCTCGCGGCTGCCCGGCTCGATAGCCGTCTGGCGATTACTTCACTGACGCGCGGGCATCCGCCAGAATCCGGTTCAGGGTTTCGCTCGGCTGCATGATCGCGCACACCTTGTCCGCGGGCGGGTGGTAATAGCCACCAATGTCCGCCGGATGGCCCTGGATCACACTCATTTCCTCAAGGATCCTGTCCTTGTTCTCTTCCAGCTGCTTCGACAGCTTGCCAAAGAATGCCTTCAGCTCCTGATCGCTGTCCTGCTTCGACAGCTCTTCCGCCCAATAGCGGGACAGGTGGAAATGGGAGCCGCG